>JAGXAZ010000017.1 GCA_018971365.1 Gammaproteobacteria bacterium
GCCGGAAGAGGAAAAGCTCAGCGGCTTCGTGTTCAAGATCCAGGCCAACATGGATCCCCAACACCACGACCGCATTGCCTTTCTGCGCCTGTGCTCGGGCCGCTACACACCCGGCATGCGCATGAAGCATGTACGCATCGGCCGCGAAGTGAAAATTGCCGACGCGCTTACCTTCATGGCCGCGGAGCGTGAGCGCGCTGAAGAGGCCTACGGCGGAGACATCATCGGCATCCACAACCACGGCACCGTGGCCATCGGCGACACCTTCACCCAAGGCGAGGACCTGAGCTTCACGGGCATTCCGAATTTCGCGCCAGAAATTTTCCGGCGCGTGGTGCTTAAGGACCCACTCAAATCCAAGGCCTTGGCCAAGGGCCTGGCGCAGCTCTGCGAAGAAGGTGCTACGCAATTGTTCAAACCCCTGCGCAACAACGATTTGATCCTGGGTGCGGTCGGTCTGTTGCAGTTCGACGTGGTCGCCTATCGGCTGCAGGAAGAATATGGCGTGGACTGCGTGTTCGACAACATAAATGTCGCCACAGCCCGCTGGGTAGAATGCGTGGATGCCAAACGGCTGGAAGAATTCAGGAACAAGACATTCGACAACCTGGCGCTCGACCACACCAACAGTCTGGTGTATGTGGCGCCCACGGTCATCAACCTGCAGCTTACCGAGGAGCGCTGGCCGGACGTGCGCTTCCGCACTACCCGTGAGCACGGCATAGAGTCGCTCGCGGCCTGAAGAGGGGGACGCGTCGGCCGCAGCGATCGCCGGGTTCACGATTGATTCTTTGTGGGAGTGGCGAGCGGACCTATGTGTCCGTGCCGCGATTAAAATCTGGCTAGGATTATCGCGGCCGGTACGGCCGCTCCCACAGACCGTCGTTCCAACTGATGATGGCGGCACCCTTACATTCCTGCTAGCCTTGACCGGCCGCTCATGGGGAGCCGGACATGCCGTTGCTCAGGAACCGCAAGCTGTGGGGGTGGGCGTCCTACTACTGGGGCAACCACGCCTACACGACTTCCATCATCACGGTGTTTTTCCCGATCTTCTTCCAGAAGTACTGGGACCACGGCAGCTCGGTGACGGTGAACACTTTCCGCCTGGGGCTTGCGAATTCCATTGCCAGCCTGGTGGTGGCGCTGTCGGCGCCGGTGTTGGGCGCGATTGCCGACCGCGGCGGACACAAGAAGCGCTTTCTCATTAGCAGCGCGTTCCTGGGCGCGGTCATGGTGCTGGCGCTGCACTTCGTGAACATGGGGCAGTGGCAATGGGCATGGCTGTTCTACGTGATTGCCTCCATGTGCTACTGGTGGGGCAACGTGTTCGGCGATTCGATGCTGGTGTCGGTGGCCGAACCCGGCAAACTCGACATGACCTCCGCCGTTGGATACTTTGCCGGCTATCTCGGTGGCGGCTTGTTCCTGGTCGTGGGTGTGGCCTTGAGCCTCAAGCCACAATGGTTTGGCCTGACCGACGCCACCGCTGCGGTGAAGCTGATCCTGATTCTCACTGCCGTCTGGTGGGTGGTGTTTTCCCTGCCGTTGCTGTTCTGGGTGCCCGAGCCGCACAAGCCGCAGCAGCAAGAGAGTTTGATCAAGACCGCCAGGGCCGGTGTACTGCAACTGGCGGAGACCTTCCGTCACGTGCGTGCCTACAAGCCGGTGTTCATGTTTCTGATTGCGTACTGGGTATATATAGATGGCGTCAACACTATCATTCAGATGGCGGTGGATTATGGCAAGGCCATCGGCTTCGGTACCACCGACCTGATTCTGGCAGTGCTCATGGTGCAGTTCATCGGCGTGCCGGCGGCACTGCTGTTCGGACGCCTGGGTGAACGCATCGGCCCGAAAATCGCGATTTTCATCGGCTTGGCGGTGTATGTGTTTGTCACCCTGTTCGCGGCTTTCATGCAGCACTCCTGGCAGTTCTTCGTGCTGGCCGGACTGGTGGGGCTGGTGCAGGGCGGGGTACAACTACTGAGTCGCTCGTACTATGCACGGCTGGTGCCGGCCGAGCGCGCCGGCGAATTCTTCGGTTTTTACAACATGTTGGGAGAGTTCGCGGCGATCATCGGGCCATTCCTGATCGGCCTGGTGAGTTACCTGAGCGGCAGCCCGCGGTTGTCGATTTTGTCGGTCATCTTGTTGTTTGCGGTCGGGGCGGTGTTGCTGGCGCGGGTGGAAGCGCGGCCGGCCAGCTCGGCGGCGCCCCGCGCGCCCGATTGAACCGCGGACCTGCGAAATCGCCCCAGTCGTGGCAGAATTCGATTCTCAAGAGCGGCCTGTTGCCGCCCTTAAAACCGTCGCGGAGGATCTATGAAGCGGATGTTCATGGGAGGGCTTTGCGCCTGCGGTGTCCTGCTGCTCGCGGCTTGCGGTTCGTCCGGTTCGACGTTTGCGCTCATCGGCGTGCCGGCCAAGGGCTCCTACACCGACAGTGCAAACTTCCTGATCAGCGGTCACACCTGCAATTACTACACCTACCGCGGGGACGGCACCAACCCGCCTGAAGTCGGCATGGGTTGTGTCGTATTGCAGGACAAGAAGAACGCGCTGGGCGCACCGCATTCCTATTTGGAAATCGGTTTCAACACGCCCAAGGGCCAGCAGATCCTCACGCTCAGGCAATTCGGCAACAACACTCTCTCCGCTTCCAGTATCCCCGACATCGGCATGTACCTGCCCAACAACTGGACGGTTGCCGCACCGGCCACCGACATGATTCTCAACAGCAACGTAGCGGGCGCTGTTTATTCCGGCCTGGCCGTGCATGTCAGCGGCGTACGTTGCTCCTTGACCGTCACGGCGGTGGCGGACAATACGCCGGTCAGCATGCCTTGCGGCCTGACGTTCTGGAGCGCGAATTCAATATCCATCGCCGTCCCGGGTTCGCTGATCTCCACGGCTTATTCCCAGATCTCATGGACGTTGAATTTCATTCAGGATTCCAATAAACCCGGCACCTGGAACCTGGCCAAGCCACCGAGCGGATTCCCCGCAACCTACACCCAGGCGGCACCGAGCGGCAGTTGACGCATTGCAGGCGGCGCGATTGTGCACCGCGGACCCGCGGCTGATTGCCGACCGAAGACAGGCGTATAGGCACGGAAGAAAATTTCCGTGCGAGCACACCGATGATTCTCAGCCCATGTAATTGCCGTGTCTGCGCCGGAGTTCTGGCTCAGGGGCGGAACGCGTGTACTAACCTCGCGAAGGCGCGGGCATCGCCGCTATCGGCATAACGCAGGTTCATATATAGCGCGCTGATGCTGCGCACGGACACGGCCAGGTCCGGCCGCACGTGGCTCACGCGCTGCGCATAATCCAGCGGACCCTCACTGGCGGAGCGCGTCAGTCCGCAGTTTGCCAGCTTGCGGCAGAAGCGCAGATAATCGCGTTGCACGCCTGAAGGCCGCGGGGCGCGGTGCCGCCACCACAGCACCAGCCATACCAGCATCAGAATCGCGCCGATGGCGACCAGCAGCACCAATACCAGTTGCAGCCAGTTGCCATACGTCATTCCGAGGCCGGCAAAAAGACGGCTCTGCAGTTCCGGACCGTAGGCCAGTATCCACTGGTTCCAGCCGTTATTGAGTGCATCCCAGGCATTGCGCAATTGCCCCACCCATGGATGAGCGTTGAAGAAATAACCGGGTATCGCTTCGCCCGGTAGCGCGGCGGCCAGTCCCTGGTCCACACGCGCCGGATCCACGGCTGCGGTCGGATCCACACGCACCCAGCCCTGACCCGCGAGCCATACTTCCGTCCACGCGTGTGCATCCTCCTGGCGCACGGTGTAATAACCATCCACCGGATTGCGCGTGCCGCCCTGATAACCGATGACCACGTGCGCTGGAATGCCGGCGGCGCGCATCAGGAACACGAACGCACTCGCGTAGTGTTCGCAGAAACCGCTGCGCGTGACGAACAGGAATTCGTCAATGCGGTTGGGGCCGCTCAGCACCCCCGGCTGCAACGTGTAGCGGAAAGGCTGCTGGTGAAACATGTGCAGTGCATCTTCGACAATCTGGCCGGGAGCCGCGGCCGAAGCCCGCCAGCTTTGCGCGAGTTGCCGCGCGCGCGGATCAATCCCGGAAGGCAGGCGCATATCGCGGCGCAGCTCCCAGGCCGGAATGTCCAAACCATAGCGATAATCGGTGTAGGAACTCGCGCTGTACAACCTGAGCTCCGTAACCGGGTGCGGCGTAAGCAATTCGTAGTCCGCGGTCAGGCGCGTGTTCGCCGGCCCCTGGGCCGGCAAGTCCAGCGCGTACAGCACACGCAGATGATTGGGCTGCAGGGTGATTTGATAGTTCACCGGCGCGCCGCGCGCGGACAGCGTGTCGCTGCCGTCCCACATGATGTTGCCGGGGGTCCAGGTTTGACCGTCGTAGTCGTGCAGCACCAGGGCGCGCCAGTAGCGCTGCGCGCGTGGCGGCGCGGCATTCAGGAACTTGACCCGGAAAGCGATGGCGTCCGACTGCGCGAGGCGGCTCAAGCTGCCCGGCGACATGCTGGTGGACAGTCCCGTGACTGCCGAGTGCTGCGGCAGCGTCAGACTCCACAAGGGGCCGGGAATGCGCGGAAACAGCAGGAACAGCACCAGCGCCACCGGCAGCGCCGACAGCAGCAGGCGCGCGCTGGTTTTCGCGGAGGTCAGCGGTGATTGTCCGGTGTCCGGATGCGCGATGTTGAGCAGCGCCGTACCGGCCAGCCATACGGCCGGCACCATATAAATCGCCAGCGGAATGGTCTGGTCATAAAAGAAGTTGGTAATGCCTATGATCAGGGTGATCACCAGCAGCAGGAAATAATCGCGCAGTCCGCGCGCTTCCATGAGCTTGAGCCCGGCCAGCAGGATCAGCAGGGCGGTGCCGGCTTGCGGGCCGTTGAAGGTGTGATAGGTGGCGTACACGCCCACGAACGCCAGCACCCCGAAGGCGATGCGCGTGTAGCGGCTGAAAAGCGGCCAGCCGAAGTACACCACGCCCAGGCGCCACAACGCGATGAGTGCCGCGGTCAGTACAATCCAGGGCGCCAGGTGCAGCGCGTGCGGTAGAGTCATCGCCGCGAGGGCCGCGAGCGTCCACAACAGGCGCGTGCGCTCCAGGTGCGGCTCAGGATTTGCCGGCAATACCGCGTTCACAACGCGAGTGCTCCCGGCAACTGGAACAACGCGAGCTCTTCGAGGCAGTGGTCGCGGTGCGTTGCGCCGCCGGCGATGGCGATGGTCTTGCCCGGCAGACGCAGGCCGTAATTCAGGTTCTCGGCGTGCGCGGTCAGCACCCAGCGGCACAGGATCGACAGCCGCTTTTCCGGATCGCGTTCCGCCACCTGATTCCAGTCCAGCCAGCGCTGTTCTTCACCGCCGCCGGCAAATTGTTTGGTGAGCAGGCGCTGCGTTTGCGCCGAAGCCTTCCAGGCGATGTGGCGCGGGGAATCTCCGGGCCGGTAACTGCGCAGGTTGCTGAAATCCTCGTCGCCGCGCGTCGCGCGTTCGCCGCCGCCGTGCCCGCCTTCGGGCTGCGGCAGCGGGGGCGCATCGTCCGCGGGCTGGGGATACACCAGCACCCTCAGCTCCATGTACACCCAGCTCCAGGAGTTGAACAGGGCGAACGGATAATCGGTCTCCACCACCAGGCGCCCGAGACTCAGCCAGCCGCGGTGTTCGGCGTGCAACGGCACGGCGACGCTGCCGTGACCGCCCGCGACGATGTCGCCGGTGACCGTGGCATCACCGCGCGCCGCGCTCAGGCTGATGGCGCTGCGCGTGCTGCGGCCCGGATTGTCGAGGTGCAGGATGAAGCGCGCGGTTTCACCGGCAAACACCGCGGGATGTTTGCCGGCGGTGATTTCCAATCCGGCGAGATTGGCGTGGCAGGCATACATGGCGGTGAAGTCCAGTCCGGCGAGCACGAAGACCAGCATGAAGCCCATGCTGTTGGAATAGTTCATGGAGGCCAGCAGCATGAACAGCAGTGCCATGCCGTAGAGCCAGCCCTGACGCGTGGGCAGGATGTAGATGCGCCGGTGGTCGAGGCGCACGCGGTCGCCGTCCTGGCCTTGACGGCGGCGCGCCCAGTCATAAATTCGCTGGTTCAGGAAATTGCGCGTGCTGGCGAACATTCAGGATCCGGTGCTGGGTGCTGGGTGCGGGGTGCTGGGTACTGCGTGCTGCGTGACGAGTACCGTGTGACGATTTTTTTGGACGCAGCACTCAGCACGCAGAACGCAGCACGATTCTTTCAGGGAATCGGTACGGCTTCCAGCAGCTCTTTGGCAACCGCCGCTGGCGTGCCGCTTTCATGCGTGGCCTGCATGCGCAGGCGGTGACCGACCACGCCCGGGAGCACCGCCTGCAGATCTTCCGGGATTACGCCGGCGCGGCCCATGAGCAGCGCCCAGGCCTGGGCAGCGTGCTTGAACGCGATGGCGGCGCGCGGTGACAGGCCGTTCTCGTAGCGCGGGGATTCGCGCGTATGCCGCACCAGGGCCTGCAGATAATCCAGCAGCGCATCGGATACGTGCAGGTCAAAGGCCGCACTGCGCAGACTCATCAGCTCGGGCGCATTCAACACCGGTTTCAGGTCGCGCAGCAGTTCGCGGCGATCGCGCCCGCGCAGCAGTTCACGCTCGGCCTGTTCGCCGGGATAGCCGAGACCGATGCACATTAGGAAGCGGTCGAGTTGCGATTCCGGCAACGGAAACGTGCCCACCTGGTGCAGCGGATTCTGGGTGGCGATCACGAAAAACGGCTGCGGCAGTGGCCGGGTGACGCCGTCCACGGTCACCTGGCGCTCCTCCATGGCTTCGAGCAACGCGCTCTGCGCCTTGGGCGTGGCGCGGTTGACCTCGTCGGCCAGCACCAGGTGCGCGAAGATCGGGCCGGGGTGGAAACGGAACTCGCCGCTCTGACGCTCGTAGATGGATGCACCGATGATGTCCGCCGGCAGCAGGTCGCTGGTGAACTGGATGCGCTGGTAGGACAGGCCCAGCAGGTGCGCGAGACTCTGCGCCAGCATGGTCTTGCCGACACCGGGAATGTCCTCGATCAACAGGTGGCCGCCGGTGATCAGGCACACCAGCGCCAGGCGGATCTGGGTTTCCTTGCCGAGGATGATGCGGTTGGCCGCGGTGATGGCCATGGCGACCTTGTCCACCAGGCCGTGCACCGGCAGATCGCGGATGGGAATGGGCTGATCGTTGGCCATGCAATTCCTCCCTGAGATTTACACTATGCTAAAAGCCGCGGGGCGTCCACAATACACAGGTCCATTCGTCGGGAGATAAACGTGAATACCTTGCGTGCCGCTTGTGTTGGTGTGGTTACTTGCCTGTTGCTGGCCGCCTGCCAGGGTGGTAACCATGCCGCCGCAACCCAGGCGCTATCACAGACTGACAGTGCATTTTCCACGTTGTCCGCACAGCAGGGATTTGCCGCGGCATTCCGGCGCTATGCACTGGATAACGCCGTGTTGCTGCCGGAGCAACGTGCACCCTTGCAGAACCGGCAGGTCATTGAACAGAGCCTGCAGTCCCTGCCTGCCGGCACGCAGCTGAGCTGGACACTTCAGGGCGCGGATGCTTCCGGCGACCTCGGCTATACGTGGGGAATCTATACGCTCACCGGCCACGACGCTGCTGGTCAGGTTACGGCCGCGTATGGCAAGTATCTCTCGGTCTGGCAACGGCAGTCCGGTGACTGGAAACTCGCGATCATGATGTTCAACACTTCGCCCGGCCCGGCGGGTTAATGTAGCGTGGCTTAAACCGTCCGTGCTGCATCAGAAATAAATCAGCGGGTTTTCAGGGTCTTCAAACCGCATGTTCACAGTAAGTCGCTATAGTTTGGCGGTGCCCAAGCCATTGGGCGGAAACTGCGGGTGACTCAACGTGTGGAACCGGAATTCCATTCCGTGGCGTGCGATTCTGGCTGGCGGGTTGATCGCCGGCACGATAGATATCGGCGCTGCGTCACTGATTAATTGGCTGAACCCCGTCATCATATTGCACGCTATTGCCAGTGGCGTGCTGGGCAAGGCCTCGTTTTACGACGGTACCACCTCGGCGGTGCTGGGCCTGGTATTGCAATGGTGCATGGGATTGCTGATTGCGGCCATTTTCGTGCTCGCAGCTACAAAGCTGGTGTGGTTGAAACAACGCTGGATAGCCGCAGGCATCGCCTACGGCGTGGTGATATTTTTTATCATGAATTACGTGGTCGTGCCGCTGTCGGCCGCGCCATTCGCGGCGCATCATTTCAGTGTGCAGAAATTCATGGAAAATCTGCTGGCCATGATCCTGTTCGGCCTGATTGTCTCAGGGTGCGCCCACGAGCGCCGCGTGCGGCTACCGGTTCGCGACGCCGGCAGCGATGCCGCGTGATCGTGGCTACCGCCAAAGTCGTTTAATCCAGGATCCGCAGGCGCGCCAGTTGCTCCTGCAGACGGGCGAGCTCATCGTCTAGCTCGCGCACCCGCGCCTGCGTGGCGTTGACCACTTCGGCGGGTGCGCCGTTCATGAACGCCGCGTTGCCGAGTTTGGCTTGGGTGCGCACGCGCTCCTGCTGCAGTTTGTCCAGTTGTTTCCCGAGGCGCACAATTTCCGCCGGCGCGTCGATCAGTCCTTTCAGCGGAATCATGAGTGTCGCTTGATCCTGCACCGCGGAGGCGGACGGTGGGGGCGTCTCGCCGGGTTGCAGCACGCGCAGAGATTCCAGCCGCGCCAGGAACTTGAGCAAGGGTCCTATGCGCTGCCAGAACTTCTGATCCGTGCCTTTGTCCGCCACGAGCAGCGGCACATTCAGGGACGGAGATAGATTCATCTGGCTGCGGATGCTGCGAATTTGGATAATGGCTCCGATCAGTCGTTCGATATCGCCGGTGGCAGCACCGGGAGCGCGCAATTCCTGTTGGTAAGAGGGATAGTTTTGAAGCGAGATGGAGTCGCCGCGGATCCCGAGTCTGGGCGCCACTTGTTGCCAGAGTTCCTCGGTGATGAAGGGTGTGATCGGGTGCAGGGCGCGCAGCAGGGTCTCCAACACATATAAAAGTGTGTGGCGGGTGGAATCCGCGGCCGCGCGATCATCGCCGTTCAGCGCCGGCTTGGACAGCTCGATGAACCAGTCGCAGTAACTGTTCCAGATGAATTCGTATAAAGCCTGCGCCAATAGATCGAAGCGATAGGTCTTGAAATGTTCTTCTATGTCCGCCAGTAGATATTCAAGATTGCTGACAATCCACTGCTCGGCGGGAGTCTTGAGCGGCGGCACGCCTCTGGCACGGAAATTTTCGGTGTTCATCAACACGAAACGCGTGGCGTTCCACAACTTTGTGCAGAAATTGCGGTAGCCCTCGCAGCGCTTGAGGTCGAAGTTGATGGTGCGGCCATAGGTAGCCAGCGCCGCGAAGGTAAAGCGCAGCGCATCGGCGCCCACTGCCGGAATGCCCTGCGGGTAATCGCGGCGGATGCGCTTTTCCACTTTCTGTCGCACCTGCGGGATCAGCAGACTGTCGGTGGATTTTTTCACCAGCGCGTCGAGGCCAATGCCGTCCATCAGGTCCAGCGGATCAATGGTATTGCCCTTGGACTTGGACATCTTCTGGCCCTCGGCATCGCGCACGATGGCGTTGATATACACCTCGCGAAACGGCATGCGTCCGGTGAAATACCGGGTGGCCATCACCATGCGCGCCACCCAGAAGAAGATGATGTCGAAGCCGGTGACCAGCACCGCGGAGGGCAGGAACTGCTGATCCTTGGACCAGTCCGCCATGATGGCGTCACGCTCGTTCTTTACCGGCTCATTTGCCGGCCAGCCGAGCGTGGAAAACGGCCAGAGTGCCGAGCTGAACCAGGTGTCCAGCACGTCTTCATCTTGCTTAAGTTTGCTAGTGGGTTTTTTGTCAGAGTGCTTGATTGCGTCGGCTTGGTCTTCACCGACAAAAATGTTGCCGGCTTCGTCATACCACGCCGGAATGCGGTGGCCCCACCAGAGCTGACGGCTTACGCACCAGTCCTGGATGTTTTCCAGCCATTGTGTGTAAGTGGTTGCCCAATTTTCTGGTACGAATCTGATTTCGCTGTTTCTGACAGCATTGAGGGCTGGGTCGGTAATGGCTTTTCGGCCTTTGTCGCTGGTGAGGTCCAGAAACCACTGATCCGTGAGCATGGGCTCAATGACGGCATCGGACCGTTGGCTGACCGGCACCGTGAGCTTGTGTTTTTTTGTCTCGACGAGTAGTCCTTGCGCTTCCAAGTCGGCCAGGATGACTTTGCGGGCCGCGTAGCGGTCGAGGCCCCAATATTTTTCGGGGATGCCAATATCTTGCGCTATAACCACCACACTGCTGCGTTTGCCGGCGGAGCCAGGCCGTGCTGCCGTTTCTGCCCATGATTTGTTGTCAATAATTTTGGCATCCATGGTAAGCACACTAATGATCGGTAGGTTGTGACGTTGACCGAGGGCGTAGTCGTTAAAGTCATGCGCAGGCGTAATTTTGACTGCACCGGTGCCAAATTCTTTGTCTATATACTCGTCAAAGATAATTGGAATCTCGCGTCCGGTGAGCGGCAGCTTGAGTTTCTTGCCGATCAGCTTTTTGTAACGCTCATCTTCGGGATGCGCGGCCACAGCCACATCTCCCAGCATGGTTTCCGGGCGTGTGGTGGCGACCACCACGCCCGCGCTGCCATCGGCAGCCGGATAGCGGATGAACCACAGATGACCGTCGCGCTCTTCGTTGTTGACTTCGAGATCGGAGACCGCGGTTTGCAACACCGGGTCCCAATGCACCAGTCTCTTGCCGCGGTAAAGCAATCCGGCGCGGTACCACTCGATGAATACCTTGCGCACCGCCGCAGACAGCCCCGCGTCCATGGTGAAGCGCTCGCGCGACCAGTCAAGCGAGGCGCCGATACGCCGCATCTGGCGGCCGATGACCGAGCCGGATTCCTGTTTCCATTGCCATACGCGCGCAATGAACTTCTCGCGGCCGAGGTCATGGCGGGTCTTGCCTTCGACCGCCAACTGGTTCTCGACGATTTTCTGGGTAGCGATGCCCGCATGATCCATGCCGCCCTGCCACAGCACGCGCTCGCCGCGCATGCGGTGGTAGCGGATGAGCGTGTCCATGAGCGTTTGCTGGAAGGCATGGCCCATGTGCAATGTGCCGGTGACGTTGGGCGGCGGCAGCAGGATGCAGTACGGCGTGCCCGCGCCGCGCGAGGCGAAGCCGCCGGTCTGTTCCCAATGCTGATACCAGCGGCGCTCGATGGCCTGCGGGTCGTAGTTCTTTTCCATTTAGGAGATGGGGAGCTGCCGCCGGGCGGAGCGGGGAATTATAACAGCGGGTGAGCGGCGCAAGCCGCACTCACCCGTCGTGGGCGGCGGGCCGGATGCATCCACATGCGAGTGCGGCGCGTGAGTGCCTGAACGGTGCAAGCGCGTAACGCCACGGATGGCGTTACGTGGAGATGTCAGCGGTCGTGACCGTTTTTCCCGAGTGCTTCGGCGACGATGGCGGGGATTTCCACGCGCAGTTTTTCCCAGATTTTGTCCATGAGCAGGTCCTGGATGTCATTCGAGGCATCGCGCAACAGCCGATCGGTAAGCGCGGCGATGCGCTCGGTCAGCATCTCAGTCAACACGTCCGGACGAACTTCGGGTCGGGCGGGGGCGACCGGCGCGGCCGATGCCGTACCATTTTTCGGCGCCACCGGTTTGCCATCGCCCGGCGTGACGACGTCGTCCAGTACCGGGATGTCCGGCATCGCTGGCGTATCGAGCGGATTGACGGGCGCCATGGGGGAGCTCATAGCTGGTGGGTCTCCACAGCATACCCGCGATCTTTGTAAAAGCGAAAGCGTTCGCGTCCCTGGGCGCGGATTTGCGGGTCGGCATCCACGACCTCCGCAACGCGCTCGAAGCGGCTGAAGAACCCGGGTACGGCGGAGGTCATGTTGATGAGCAGCTGGCAGTCTGCGGCCGGCTCCGGGCCGCAGCCGAGCACCACAGGCAGGTCGTCGGCGGCCGCGGCGAGCGCGTGCGGCAGGAAGCTGCGGTCACGGAACGTCCACAGGAGTTCATCCAGCTCGCGCGCGTCGCGCTCGGAGGAGAAGTGGATAAAGCTGCGCTGGCCGAGGTGGAAGACTTTTTCCGCAAGCCGGCAGACGAACAGGGCGCGTGCGCGCGGGGTGGCATCCGAGAGCACATAGAAATCGATCTGGGTCATCCGACCCCCTCACTCTGGTCTCTCCCCCGGAAGGGGAGGGAGGATTCAGGGCGCATGGCAGCGCTATGCGCGGTCCAGTAAATATTGCACCAGTAACGGCACCGGGCGCCCGGTGGCGCCTTTTTCCGCCCCGCTTTTCCAGGCGGTACCGGCGATGTCGAGATGTGCCCAACGCATGTTCTTGGTGAAGCGCGACAGATAGCAGGCCGCGGTAATGGCCCCGCCTTCGCGCCCGGCCACGTTGGCGAAATCCGCAAAGTTGCTTTTCAGGCCGTCCTGGTAATCGTCGTACAGCGGCATGTGCCAGGCGCGGTCGTCGGCTTGCTCGCCGGCATTCCACAGTTCCTTGACCAGTGTTTCGTCGTTGCCGAACAGGCCGGATACCACGTTGCCAAGCGCAATCACGCAGGCACCGGTGAGCGTGGCCATGTCCACGATCGCCGCCGGCTTGAAGCGTTGTGCGTAGGTGAGTGCATCGCACAAGATCAACCGACCCTCGGCGTCGGTATTCAGGATTTCCACGGTCAGACCGGACATGGTCCGGACGATGTCCGCGGGTTTCACCGCCTTGCCGTCCGGCAGATTCTCGGAGGTCGGCACGATGCCCACGAGATTGAGCTTGAGTTGCATGCGCATCGCGGCCTTGAGCGCGCCGAATACGCTGGCCGCGCCGCACATGTCGAATTTCATTTCATCCATGGCGGCCGTGGGCTTGATGGAGATACCGCCGGAATCGAAGGTGATGCCTTTGCCCACGAGCACCTGCGGTTTGGCGTTTTTCGGCCCGCCGCGATATTCCATGATGATGAGTTTGGCCGGCTGGCTGCTGCCGCTCGACACGGCCAAGAGCGCTCCCATGCCGAGTTTTTTCATGTGCGCTTCTTCCAGCACCGTGACCTTGAGCTTGGTACCGCGGCCGAGTTTGCGCGCCTCGTTGGCGAGATAACCCGGCGTGCAGATGTTGGGCGGGAGGTTGCCGAGATCCTTGGCGAGTGCCACGCCCTCGGCAATCGCGCTGCCGTGCCGGATGCCGCGCTCGGCCGCACCGCGTTCGTCGCGCCCGGACACGAGCAAGCTGATTTCGTGCAGCATGGGTTTGGGCTTTTCCGGCCGGCTCTTGCACTGTTCAAACCGGTAAGCGGCATCGGCGGCGCATTCCACCGCGTGGCGGGCGCGTGCATAGGCATCGGTATGCGGTACGTTCAGCATGCCGAGGGTCAGCGCCGCGTGCTTTACGCCGCCGTCGAGCAGTGCCTGCACGCATGCGTGCACCGCCTTGCGGTAGGTGCGCAGGGTGAATTCATCTTGCTTGCCGAGTCCGACGAGCAGTACGCGTTCCGCGGCCACGCCGGAGATCTGAAACAGCATCAGGCTTTGGCCGAGGCGCCCGGTGAATGCCCCGCTCTTGACCAGTCCGGCGAGCTGTCCGCGGCTCGCCTGGTCCAGCATCCGGGCGGGCTCGGTGAGTTTGCCGCCGTCGAATACGCCGACCGCCAGACAAGCGGATTCCAGACTTGGAAGCTCGGCAAATTTGCTGGAAAATTTCATGCGGGATTCCTTGTGCCAGCGCCCGGACGGGCCGCGCGGCTGGCGTATCATGCGGTTCGTGATTCTCGCGGCCGGGTGCAGCCTGAGGCCGCGGCATTTTAACCCAACCCGGCATCTGCGGAGGCGCGAGTGCTACGCATTGTGGATCGCTATCTGGCGCGCGAAACCCTGCTCACCTGGATTGCGGTCACCGTGATACTCATGCTGATCCTGCTGAGCACCCGGTTTGCGTTGCTGCTCGGCGATGCCGCCGCCGGCCGGCTGCCGCGCGACACGGTGTTTGCGCTGCTCGGCCTGGCCTCAGTGAGTTATTTCATCGTGGTGGTGCCGGTGGCGCTGTTCCTGGCGGTGATGCTGGCGCTGGGACGTCTGTACCGCGACAGCGAAATGACCACCTTCATGGCCTGCGGCGTCGGGCCCATGGGGATTTACCGTCCGCTGCTGGTCATCGCTGCGGTGCTGGCGGTGGTGATGGCGCTGCTGTCGCTGCAGGTGGCGCCGTGGGCGGCGCGCACCAGCGACATCATCCGCACTTACGCCCAGCACAATGCGCAGGTCGGCAGCTTTGAATCCGGCAGCTTCAAACAGGACCAACGGGGACGCGGCGTCCTGTATGCCGCCGGCGTCAGCGGCGGTGGCCGCGAACTGCGCGATGTGTTCATGGCCGGGGCGAATGACGCCAGACAGGACGTGGTCACCGCCGCGAGCGGTACGCGCAAGATTACCGGCCCGCAGGGCGAGGGTACGCTGGTATTGCATGATGGTTACCGCTACGACGGCGAGCCGGGCCAGGCGGATTTCCGTATCGTGCAATTTGCGCAATACAGCATCCGCTTGTCGCCGACCGCGCCTGCCGCCGTACCGCCGAGCTATTCGGCCATGCCGACCTACGCGCTGCTGCGCGAGGCTTCGCCCGGCGCGCTCTCGGAATTCCAATGGCGCGTGTCGGTGCCGCTCTCAACCCTGTTGCTGGTGTTCCTGGCCGTGCCCCTGGCGCGCACCTCACCGCGCCAGGGCCGCTACGGACGTCTGTTCATCGCGATTCTGGCGTACGTGATTTACAGCAATTTGCTGGGAGTGGCGCGCGCCTGGCTGCAGAAGGACCTGGTGCCTGCGGCCATCGGCATCTGGTGGGTGCTGGCGTTATTGCTGGTCGCGGCGCTGGCATTGCTTTACCGGCAATACGGCTGGCGCGGTCTGTGGTTCAGGGCGGCAGGTGATGCGCATGCGGGTCATTGACCGGCATCTGGCCTGGCAAGTCATCCTCAACAGCCTGCTGGTGCTGCTGGTACTGACGGCGCTGGCGAGCATCATCACCTTCGTCGGAGAACTCAATAGCGTGGGCGAAGGGCAGTACCGGCTCGCGGATGCCGCGCTCTACACGCTGCTGTACGTGCCCACGCAGGCCTATCAGATGTGCGTGATCGCGTCCCTGATCGGCACCGTGCTGGGTCTGGGAGAACTCGCCAGTCACAACGAACTGATGGTGATGCGCACCTCCGGCGTGTCGGTGGCACGTCTCGGCGTGTCGGCGCTGGCAGGCGGAGTGCTGCTGCTGGTGCTGTGCGTGGTCTTGGGTGAATGGCTGGCGCCGCCGGCCCAGCGCTATGCCGACGCGCGGCGCGCCGAACTTACCGGCTACAACCCCAACAGCACGGCGGGCGGCATCTGGGCGCGCGACGGCGGCGTGTTTCTCAATATCCGGGAAATGAGCGGACGCAATTCGGCCCAGGGGATTTTCATTTACCGTGTGGACAATGCGCATCACCTGCTGGCGATGAGCACCGCCACGTCGGCCGTGTTTCGGAACGGCAGCTGGATACTCGAGAACGTGCGCAGTACCGAACTCGGCGCCGCAGGTGCGGTCACCGTCAATGCTGCAAGCCGCGAGTGGCACACTTTCCTGAGTCCGGGCCTGCTGAGCCTGTTTACCGTGGACAGCGGCAGCCTGTCGGCGCGCGGGCTTTACCAATATATAAGGTATCTGCGCAGCAACGACATCAATGCCGACCGTTATGTGGCCGTGTTCTGGAGCCGCATCGCCCAGCCGATATCACTGCTGGTGATGGTATTGCTGGCGCTGCCGTTCGTGTTTGGCCCGATGCGCTCCGCCACTACCGGCCAGCGTCTGGTCACCGGCATGCTCATCGGCATCGGCTTTTTCAACTTCGACAGCATCTTCATGCAGAGCGGCGTGGTCTTCGGGCTGAATCCGGTCCTCACGGCCTGGTTACCCACTGCCGTGCTGGCCGCCATCAGCGTGATTGCGGTCAGCCGCATCCGCTGACCGCCGCCCGCTGCGCAATCAATCGTCGTTTGGGTTGGAGGCCTTCAGCGCATCGGCGGCACGCGTTGCCGCTGCATGGGTCGTATCCAGACTGTCGGCATGCAGGCCGAGTTCCGCCTGCATGAGAGCCTGTTGCAGCCGGACTTGCTCGGCAGGTGCGTGCCCGAGATCGTGCATCGCGCCGTTACCCATGCCCTTGCAGGGATCGCCGGCCTGGGCGTCGTAGCGCCGGTCGCCGGGGCCCACCAGGCAGTTGATCGCGTGATGCAGGTGCATGTCCGCCGTAGACTTGTCGGCAGCGGCTGCCGCCATTTGCGCGTGCGCAGCCGCCGTGGCGATTTCCTGACTCGCATTCCCGGCCGCGAAGCTGCAGGGAACCGCGAGCATCAGGCCGATGGCGAGAGCAAAAGACAGTGTGAGTTTGTTCATGGCAGGCCTCGGGGTAGTGACTGTGGGCCTCTGGTATCCGGATGCCGGATTACGAGCGGTACGGGATACCAAGTGAAGGTGCACAGATGATAAGCAATTTGCGCCGAGCCCCCCAAATGCGGGCTTACGCAATGCGGTGGAATCGTCAGGCGGGCGGGACGCTCCGCGCCTTGCCGGACAATACCAAACACGTGCCGGACAGACGGTCATGCCAGGCGAGGCGTCGCCGGTCAAAGGCCGGCCACAGGAAGGCCGCGAGTGCTGCCAGCAAGGCGAGCACGCCGGCCACGCGCCAGGCGAGCGCCCGCGGCGACTGCACGGCACGCATCAACAGTTCGCTGCCGAGCAGCAACAGCAACCAGGGAATCAGCATGCCAAGATAGCGAAGCAGTGCGCGGTACCAGTCGAGTCGTGCACCATCGAGACGCACCACCCGCAGCTTCCAGGTGCGCATGCCGATGGTCTGGCCGCCGAGCGTCCAGAACCCGCCGAAGAATACATAGCCGAGGACCAGCAGTCCCACTTGGTACAGGGATTTCAGTCCGCCGCTGTGCGCGTAAAACGTATCGAGCACGCGACTGTGGGCGAAGGGCATGACCAGGAAGGTGGCGAGGATGCAGATCGCCAATACAATAAGCGCGTCATACAAGCCGGAGGCCCAGCGCCGCAGCAATCCGGGCGCCGCGAGCGCCGCGTTTTCCGTGATGGCCTGAGCGCTGTGCAACCTTTTCATGCAGAGGAACTACACTGGAGCTCCCTACCAGGCGGGGCCGGCACCTTTAATCGGACTGCCCGGTGGCAGTCCGATTCGACCGCGCGCCTGCACACGAGGTGCAGGCTGGATAAGCTTGCCAGGGATGGCTCTGTGAAAATTGCTTGCAAAATCATTGGCGCTCCCTACCGGATTCGAACCGGTGTTTAAGCCTTGAGAGGGCTCTGTCCTGGGCCTCTAGACGAAGGGAGCGGGGATGCAGGGGGAGTGGTATTATACGGACCGCCCGGATTTGCTCAAGTTCAATTCCAATACCAGGCAAGCCTCCGGATTGCATGCACACACAGGAACCTTCCGTTATTTCCCCCGTCATCGTTCCGCGCGCCGAACACAATATCTCGCGCTCACGAATTTCCGAAAGCGCCCTCAAGGTGCTGTACCGGCTGAAGAGCGCCGGCTATGAATCCTACATGGTGGGCGGCGGAGTGCGCGACCTGCTGCTGGGACGCGAGCCCAAGGACTTTGATGTCGCCACCAACGCGCGCCCGGAAGAAGTGCACGCACTGTTTCGCAACTGCCGCATCATCGGCCGGCGCTTCCGTCTCGCACACGTGCAATTCGGCCGCGAAATCATCGAGGTCGCCACCTTTCGTGCCAATCGTCCGGTTACACCGGAAGCTGGCACCCACAACGCCAGTGACAACGGCCGCCTGCTGCGCGACAACACCTACGGTACGCTCGAAGAAGACGCCTTGCGCCGGGATTTCAGCGTCAACGCGCTGTATTACGACATCCGCGATTTTTCGGTGCGCGATTACGTGGACGGGCTCGCGGATCTGCATGCCGGCGTGTTGCGCCTGATCGGCGATCCCGAGACCCGTTATCGCGAGGATCCGGTGCGCATGCTGCGCGCCGCGCGCTTTGCGGCCAAACTCGGTTTTCGCGTGCACCCGGACACCGGCGCGCCGATTGCCGCACTCGCCCCCCTGTTGGCGGACATTCCGCCGGCCAGGCTGTTCGAGGAAATCCTCAAGCTGTTCCTTTACGGCTTCGGTGCCCAGGCGTTCGAGCATTTGCGCCATTACGGTCTTTTCGGCCGGTTGTTTCCGCGCACCGATGCGCTGCTGGATACCGAGGAACACGGATTTCCGCACACCTTCATAAGCCGTGCGCTTGCCGGCACCGACGCGCGCGTCACGCAAGATAAACCGGTCTCCCCGGCGTTCCTGTTCGCGGTGCTCATGTGGGAGCCCGTGCGCCAGCGGGCTGCCAATCTGGAAAGCTCGGGTACGCATCCGGCCGAAGCCCTGCGGCAGGCCGCGGATGAACTGGTGTTCGAACAGGTTGTACATGTGGCGCTGCCGCGCCGCTTCGCCACGCCCATGACCGAGATCTATCAAATGCAGCCGCGGTTTCTGCAGCGCGAGGGCAAGCGGCCGACGCGGTTCCTGGCGCATCCGCGGTTCCGCGCCGCCTATGATTTTCTGGTACTGCGAGCCGAAGCCGGTGAAGTGGATGCGGAACTGGCCGAATGGTGGACCCGCCTGCAATCCGCCGGCACCGATGCCGAACGCGGGCTGCTGGTGCCTGCGGCGGGTGCACCCGGAGGCCGGCGACGGCGTTCGCGGCACCGGCGGCGGCACAAAGCGTCCGCACCGGCCTGAGTATGCGCGCGCCGGTCAGCGCATACATCGGCCTCGGCGCCAATTTGAACCATCCCGCTGCACAGCTGCGGGCGGCGTTTGCCGAACTCGCGCAATTGCCGGATACGCGGGTCACGTCACAGTCGCGCTGCTACTTGAGCAAACCCTTGGGACCTAAGGACCAGCCGGATTACCTGAACGCCGTCGCCGCGTTGGAGACGCGGCTCGATCCGCAGGCGCTGATGCGGCATTTGCTGGCCATCGAAGCGCGTCACGGCCGGCAGCGCAGTCCCGACAGCCGCTGGGGCGCGCGCAGCCTGGATCTCGACCTGCTGGTGTACGACGCGCTCGTGTTACAGACGAGCGAACTGACGCTGCCGCACCCGGAGCTGCATAAGCGCAGCTTCGTCCTGTATCCTCTGGCTGAACTGGCGCCGGACCTGGTGATTCCCGGCCACGGGCCGGTGCGCGTGCTGCGTGAGCATTGCAGCTCGCCGGCGATCCGGCTCTACGAGGAGGGTGCGCATGCCTGAAGCCCGATCCCGCTATCTGGTAGTCGAGGGACCCATCGGCGTGGGCAAGACCAGTCTGGCGCAACTTCTGGCCGAAACTCTGGGCGCGGAACTGCTGCTGGAGCATGCCGAGGAAAATCCGTTTCTGGAACGCTTCTACCGCGATCCCATGCACAATGCACTGCCCACGCAGCTGTCGTTCCTGTTCCAGCGCGCACGCCAGCTGCAGCAGCTGCGCCAGGGCGATATCTTCACGCCCGCGCGCGTCGCGGATTTCATGCTGGAAAAAGACCGGTTGTTCGCCCAGCTCAACCTGGGTGACGATGAATTCACCTTGTATGAACAGGTGTATCAGCATCTCACCGTGGATGCGCCCGCGCCGGATCTGGTGGTGTACCTGCAGGCGCCGGTCGAGGTGCTCATGCGACGCATCGCGCGCCGCGGCGCCGACTACGAGCGCTTCATCCGGCGTGATTATCTCGAGCGTGTGGTCGGCGCCTACGCCTATTTCTTCCACCATTACGACCGTTCGCCCCTGCTGATCGTGAACGCCAGCGACATCAACGTCGTGGACAGCGAAGCCGATTACGCGCAACTGGTCGGCGAAATCCAGCGCGTGCGCAGCGGTCGGCACTATTTCAACCCGGTGGCGCGTCGGGCTTGATGTTTGCGCTCCGGCCCGTCATGCTGGAGCCGGTCTGAACCGGAGTTCCCTGTGTACACCCAGCCGGAAAAGCGCACAGGCGCTGAAAAACTGACGCTTGCATCGTTTACCAAGATGAAGGCGGCGGGCGAGAAAATTGCCTGCCTCACGGCTTACGATGCAAGCTTTGCCGCACTGCTCGACCGCGCCGGCGTGGACGTGGTGCTGGTGGGCGACACGCTTGGCATGGTTGTACAGGGACATGCGAGCACCGTGCCGGTGACGGTGGACGACGTGATCTACCACCTGCGTTTGGTGGCGCGCGGCCTCACGCGCGCGTATCTGATCGGTGACATGCCGTTTCTGAGCTATGTGGACGTGCCGACGGCGCTGCGCAATGCCGGGCGGATGATGCAGGAGGGCGGCGCGCGCATGGTCAAGCTTGAGGGTACCGGCGCGCAAGCCGAGATCGTGGCTGCCCTCGCGGCCAACGGCATGCCGGTGTGCGCGCACCTGGGCTTGCGGCCGCAGGCGGTGGAAAAGCTCAGTGGATTCAAGGTCCAGGGGCGCGGCAAGCCGGCTGCGCGGCAGATGCTCAAAGACGCGCTCGCGCTGGAGCAGGCGGGCGCCGACATCATTCTGCTGGAACTGATTCCGCAGGCGCTGGCCGCCAAAATCACCGCGAAAGTGAAGGTTCCCGTGATCGGCATCGGTGCCGGGCCCGGGGTGGATGGTCAGATCCTGGTGCTCTACGACATGCTCGACATCACGCCCGGCCGGCGGCCGAAATTTGCGCGCAATTTCATGGCCGGCGCGGGCAGCCCAGCTGCCGCGGTCGAAGCCTACGTAAAGGCGGTGAAAGACAAGAGTTACCCGGCGCCCGAATATTGTTTCGATTAGTCAGCACCACACTCAACGCTCTCAAGACTGCGCATGCTTGCGGTTCACGGCGTAACTGAACTCCGCGATCGGGTGCAGCGCTGGCGGCTTGCCGGCGAGCGCATCGCGCTGGTACCGACCATGGGCAATCTGCACGCGGGCCACATGCAGCTCGTGGAGGAAGCGCACCGGCATGCGTCGCGCGCGGTCGTGAGCATCTTCGTCAATCCGCTGCAATTCGGCCCGGGCGAAGACTATCAGAGCTACCCCCGCACTCTTGACGCCGACCAGGCCAAACTGGAGGCGGCCCGTGCCGACCTGCTGTTCGTGCCGGGCGTGGAGGACATGTACCCGGGCGGCCGGGATCAGGTCACGCGCGTGGACGTGCCGGGGCTTGCCGCGATTCTGGACGGTGAATTCCGACCCGGCCACTTCAGCGGCGTCGCCACCGTGGTGCTCAAGCTGTTCAACATGGTGCAGCCGGACGTGGCGCTGTTCGGGGAGAAAGATTATCAGCAGTTGCAGATCGTGCGGCGGCTGGTGGCCGACCTGTCCCTGCCGGTGGAGATCGTCGGCGTACCCACGGTGCGCGAGGCGGATGGTTTGGCCATGAGCTCACGCAACCAGTACCTTACCGCCGCGCAGCGCCAACAGGCGCCGCTTCTGTATCGCACGCTCGGCGAAACCGCGGCGGCGCTGCACGCCGGCCGGCGTGATTTCTCCCGGCTGGAAGCCGAGGCCGTGCAGAAGCTGTCACCGCAACTGCGGCCTGACTATGTTTCCATCCGCGCGGCGCACACGCTCGCTATTGCGGATGCCGATACCCGGGATTTTGTGGTGCTGGCCGCGGCCTGGCTCGGCAAGGCGCGGCTCATAGATAACATTCAGGTCACAGTCGGAGCGGCCTCCCGGCCGCGATGATTTTTGAAATCGCGAGGGTAAGCGCCATTCCCGGAACTCTTCGGTCCCCAACATAGTTGAGCCGGTTCTGCAGCCGGCAGTACAATGCGTCCCACACTCCTCGGGTTTTGTTGATCTGCATGCAACTCACCCTCCTCAAAGCCAAGCTGCACCGCGCGCGCGTCACCGGCGTGGAACTGGATTACGAAGGTTCCTGCGCGATCGACGCCAATCTGCTGGAGGCCGCCGGCATCCTGGCGTATGAGCAGATCCAGATCTACAACGTGACCAACGGCGAGCGCCTTACCACCTATGCGATCCGTGCCGAGGCGGGTTCCGGTACCATCTCGGTGAACGGCTCGGCTGCGCATCGCGCCAAGCCGGGCGACATTGTGATCATCTGCGCCTATGCGCAGATGAACGCCGCCGAGGCCGTGAATCACAAGCCGCAGCTTGTATATCTCGACGCGCACAACAGGATCAGCCGCACTGCGAACGCCATCCCCGTCCAAGCCGCCTAAAGAGGTGAGGCGTGAGGAGTAGGGGGGTGAGCCTTGCAAACCCCAACATCCCAATCTCCCGGTTGACTGCCAAAACCAAAAGATTAAGCTGAGCCGCAGCCATTCACGGGACTTTGCATGAGTGTTCCCGCTTCCCAGGCACCGGCATCGCCTGACTCCGCCCGCCAGTTTCGCGACAGCGGTTACACCGTGCTGCGCGCCGTCATCAGCGCCGACAGCGCCGCACTCGCGACGCGTTATGCCCTCCTGCAGCAGCATTGGCCCGCCTACTACGAGCGCGAGGACATGTTCCGCGCGGCCATCGGCCGCTATGCCGACGCGCTCAGCGAAAGCCTGCTGCTGAAACTCAAGCCGGTGGTGGAACAGGGTACCGGACTGGAATTGCTGCCCTGCTATTCGTATCTGCGCATCTATGGCCGCGGCGCGGTGTTGCCCAAGCACCTGGACCGGCCGTCCTGCGAGATCAGCAC
>JAGXAZ010000136.1 GCA_018971365.1 Gammaproteobacteria bacterium
TGCCATTGCTGCCTGGGTTCTATTACAGCTCGCCAACAGCGTATTTCCCGATCTGGGTTGGCCGCGCCAGAGCGTGCTGATTCTGATCACAGTAGTAGCGCTTTTATTCCCGGTGGTGTTGGTGCTGGGCTGGATGTTCATTCCGCCATCGAAGGACAACCCCGCGAAGTATTCCCGTTGGCAGCACCTGCGCTGGCGGCTGGGCTCAGTGTTGACCCTGCTGATCGTGGTGTTGGTTACTCTATCGGGCGGCTATCTCTGGAAAATTAACACCCGTCACCTCAATGCCGAAAATGTCGCAGCTAAGGTTTCGGTACCGGCTGAAAATGCCTTCCTGCCGGATTCCGTGGCGGTGTTGCCGTTTGCCAATCTGAGTGGTGATCCCCACAATCAGTATTTCAGCGACGGCATCAGCGAAGAGATCTTGAATACCCTCAGCCAGATACCGAGGCTGAACGTCATCGGCCGTACCTCGTCGTTCCAATTCCGGGATGCGGACGTGGATGCCCGGAAAGTTGGAAAGATATTGCGCGTGGGAACTCTTTTGTCTGGCAGCGTGCAGCGCGTCGGTAATGAGGTGCGCATCACCGCGGAGCTGGTGAACACCCAGACCGGCGTACAGCTCTGGTCGCAGCAATACGACCGCAAACTCACCAATATTTTTGCGATCGAGGATGAAATCTCGCAGGCTATCGCCAGCACGTTGCAACTAAAATTCGCCGCGGGCACCATTCCACCCGTTACTGGTAAAACGGATAATCCGGAAGCCCATCGGTTGTACCTGCTGGGCCTGACCAAGATCGCGGCGCGGGGTCCGGCACTGCGAGAAGCGGTGTCGGCTCTCCAGCAGGCAGTAAAACTCGACCCCAATTATGCCCAGGCCTGGGGTGCGCTGGCGGAGGCCGAGATTCTTTTGCCGGCTTATAACCTCGATTCGAATGACGCCGCCCTGCCGCGTGCCGCCGCCGCCGCACAGCGTGCGCTGGCGATTGATGCCAATACCGCGTCCGCCTATGTTGTGCTCGGCATGTTGCATGCTGCACGCTCGCAGTGGGCCGAGGCCGACCAGTCTTTCCGTCTGGCGTTGACACTGACGCCCAACGATGTGGAAGCGATGAATCAATATGCGCAGTTTTTACTGGATGCCGGACAGCTGGAACTCGCCCTGCGCGAAATTGACGACGCCCAACAGCTGGACCCCCTGTCGGGAGGGGTTGGCATCACCCGAGCGTTCAACCTTTTGGCATTGCATCGTTACGACGAGGCCAGGGTGCAAATCAATCGTATGTTAGCTGCTTATCCAGATTTTGTTCTTGCACACAGGGTTGCGGCAGCTATAGATATCGCGCGCCATCGTTATCCACAAGCGGAAGCCCAAGCACGCATCGCCGCGAAATTATCAGGCGAGGATCCAGACGCAGCAGCGCTGCTGGTGCGTGGGATCGCCGATCCCGCGCAGCGTGCCGCCGCGGTACGTAGTCTGGAGCCGGTATCGTCACTGAGGGGGTTACAAGTGATCCGTGCAATGTACCTGGCTTGGCTGGGCGAGCCGGATCGCGCGCTGGCGGCATTAAAAATCTGCGCGGCCAAAAACAATTGTGAATTCCAGCGAGCGTTATGGACACCGGCCTTCGATCCGTTGCGCAACGATCCGCGCTTCAAGGCGGTCCTGAAGAAGATGGGCTTGCCGTACAATCCGCCAATCCCGGCCGTGCCGCAGGGTTCTGCGTGAATCGAAGGTGAGGTAAATCCGCGGCGGCCTGTTGCCGGGCAACATTCAACAGCGGCAATGAAATGAAATGGCGGGTTGCTGGGTCCGGTAACCGTAATCCTGAATTCTTGAATTTGACGCGAAGTTGACGATGTGAAACCAAGTATGCTTTTGATCATGGTTCTCGCCGCAATGGCGAGTGTATCCGCATTGGCGGCGGGTAATCAGGCGTTATCTCCCGAATTGCAGAACCTGGATATTTCCGCGGGTCGCTGGGTGTATCACGGCAAAACCCTGAACACGACCTCCGGCAAGGCCGGTAACTGGACCTGGAATGAGGATTGCGGCTGGTCGGCGAACCGCGTGTTCATGGTGTGCAGTTTCACGAACAACTGGGCTGGAAAGACCGTCAAGTCGCTGGTGGTGGATACCTACAACCGGAAAGACAAGAGCTACTCACACTATGAATTGTTCAACGGCGGCGATTCCGGCGCCAAGCCGTTCATCTCAAAAATGACCATCATCGGCAATACCCGCATCGAATATGTCACGGACAGCGAGCACGGCAAGAAAATCGAGACGCGGATTACCTATGCTTTCGATTCGCCCACCCACGTCAAGGTGAAGATCGAGATCTCGCACGACGGCACTCACTGGGTGACGGTGGATGAGGGCGAGGGCGTAAAGCAGCCTTGATCTTTGCAGCTGACTGCGAAGGGTGTGCTGGCGCGCCAGCACATTTCTTTTTGACTGGATTCCGGCTTTCGCCGGAATGACGAGATCTAAAGTGAACAGCGGGTTCAGAGCTTCATTGATACGCTCTAACTTTTGAGGCTGAACATTCGACGCCACACCGGCTGATGCAGCAGGCTGTGGAGCACGGTTGAGCCCAAGTGTCCGCCCCAGTAAATCCACGCGATAACCGCAAAGGTGTCGTGGATATCCTCGATGATTTCGAGGCTGTCATGAGAGGCGCCGGCCATGCGCGACAGAAAAAATGTGCCGCCGGTGATCACCATGGCAGTTATCGCCAGTAGTCCCAGACCGTGGATGAAGCCCGCCAAGCCACCATCATTATTCCCCAGTCCGCCCGACGGCAGACGCTGATGCCGGATACCTGCCCAGAGCTCTTTAAGAACGTTACGCATTCCCGCGCGTGTCCAGGGAAACAGATGACGCAGTCCTTCATTTTGGTGAGTAATGGACCAGATCCAATGCAGGACGATGAAAACAAGAATCGTGGCACCGAGGATTTCATGGACTTCAAAACCCAACGTATCCGGCCGTCCGGGATGCGGACTGCGCATGAAGCTACCGATGAACAACTGTGCGGTTACAGCGATCGCGAGCAGCAGGTGAATCAACCGTAGCGGCCGGCTCCATTGCGCGGTGGACATTTGCGGTTCGAACATGTCTTGTATTCCCCAAAATCTCCGCGGCTATTCTGCCTGATATTAGTCGCAGGGCAACAAAAAACCCGGCAGCTTGCCGGGTTTTAATGTTCGCGCGCGGAGTGTGCGGATACTTCAGGCCATGAGTGTGCCGAGCTTCCGGATGGCGTTGGATTCCAGCTGGCGGATGCGCTCCGCCGATACGCCGTAGTGGTCCGCGAGCTCCTGCAGAGTCGCCTTGCTCTCGTCCAGCCAGCGGCGCCGCATGATATGGCGGCTGCGGTCGTCCAGTTTCACCAGGGCGCGGTGCAGTTGTTCCTCTTTCTGCTGCTCCCAGTCAGTGCGCTCCAGCGCTTGCGCCGGGTCGGATTGGGTATCGGTCGCAAGGTAGGTGGCCGGTGCGACACTGTGGTTGTCTTCGTCTTCGGTTTCGGGCGTGGCGTCAAAGGTGATGTCCTGGCCGGCGAGGCGCGACTCCATTTCGAGCACTTCGGCCGTGGAGACTTTCAGTTCTTTCGCCACGGTCTCGACTTCCTTGCGGTTCATCCAGCCGAGACGCTTCTTGGAACTGCGCAGATTGAAAAACAGCTTGCGCTGCGCCTTGGTGGTCGCGACTTTCACGATGCGCCAGTTCTTCAGAATGAATTCATGCATTTCAGCCTTGATCCAGTGCACGGCAAACGACACCAGGCGCACACCCACATCCGGGTCAAAGCGTTTGACGGCTTTCATCAGGCCGATGTTGCCTTCCTGGATGAGGTCGCCGAGCGGCAGACCGTAGCCGAGATATCCGCGCGCCACGTGCACCACGAAACGCAGGTGGTGCAGCACCAAGAGCCGTGCGGCGTCGAGATCGTGCTGATCGCGGAAGCGCAGCGCTAAGTCATGCTCTTTGCCCGCACTCAGTACCGGAATGCGGCTCACCGCCTGGATATAGGCATCCAGGCTGCCGGTCGGGCCGGCCAGAATCAGTTGCTGCGCACGGGGCATAAGAACGGCTTGAGTCATGGCAATCTCCCTCGGTTTCATGCGGCTGATTTTAGCACTCACGAGCTTAGAGTGCTAAACCGCCCCGAGGTTCCCGCGCGGATGCCACCGTGAAACCTTTGATTTCAAGGCCTTGCTAGGCAGGTTCAATTGCTCGCAGATGACGCGCCACGGCGAGCCACGAACCCAGCCAGCCGAGCACAATGCCGCCCGCCCAGAGCCCCAGGACGCCGCTGGCACCCAACCCGCTCAAACTGAAATGGCTGCCATAAAGGCCGACCAGCTGGTCCACCGGCCCGCCCATGAGCGCCAGGCCGATGAGCACCAGTATCCAGGCGAGCACACCGCCGGCCAGGCCGTACCAGGCGCCGTGATACAGAAACGGCCGGCGGACGAAGCGATCGGTGGCGCCCAAAAGCTTGCTCACCTCGATTTCCGCGCGCCGGTTCTCGATTTCCAGGCGGATGGTGTTGCCCACGATCAGCACCACCGCGATCGCCAGCA
>JAGXAZ010000137.1 GCA_018971365.1 Gammaproteobacteria bacterium
CTGGCGGCCGGAGGCAGGCCGAAGCTGTTGGGCGAGCTTGCGTTGCCGGTCGCCGGCATGTAACCGTATGACTGAAATGATTCGGCCACCGCGGTTTGAGCCGAATCGGAGAGACTCAGCCCTTCCATGACCTTGGTGCGGGTAATGTAGTCCTGGTACATGGGAACGGATATGGCCGCCAAGATTCCGATGATGGCAATGACGATCATCAACTCGATGAGCGTAAAGCCCCAGTCATTCTTTTTCATGACAAAATCCCCAAAAAGCGAGCTCTAGGTTTGTAGCAAGCACGCAGCGTGCCAACTGTGTGGCAATCTTGGGCACTTAAATCCGTCTTGCGAGCGCAGGATGGGACAACGACCCCAGGCCTGTACCACCTGACGAATTTTGCTCTTGGCACGGAGTCCAGCATGACTGCACTACCGCGGTACGGCCTTAGAGCGTCTAACGAAATTTGCGGCGGTGAACATTCAGCACGCCTGAAATCCCCCCATACCCCCCTTTGCAAAGGGGGGAAGCGCGCTGGCCGCGCGGGGGGATTTGTCACGGATGCTCATTTTGTGAGGCGCTCTTAGCCTTGAAACCGGGGGTAGCTGGAGTGGAATTCACAGAATCGCGGCGTAGTCGTCCTGGATGCGGGCGAGATCCAGTTTGTTGAGGAAGCTGGAGTAGCACATCCACGCGGTCAGTCCGTTCAGATCGGCGAACGGCGGCGGCAGAAACCGGGGCGGCGCGACGATGCCGTCATCCACGGCCTGCGCGAGCGTGCGTACGTCCTCAAGCGTGGCCTTGCCGCAGAACAACAGGGGGATGCGCTGCAGCATGCCCTTGTGCACCGCCAGGCGCAGGTAGTTGTAGATCATGATGAAACCCTTGTTGTACGACAGGTCCTTGGTGAAGGGCGGGCCGTCGGGCAGGCTGCCGCGGAAGATGCGTGCCGCGTTGGCGTAGCTCGCCGGTTCGCCAAGGTTCTGATAGAGGTAGAACTTGTACACGTCCAGGAAGTTGCCGCCATGCTCGGCGAGCTGCACCGCGCGGATGCGGTTGGCCAGACGCTTCAATCGGCTCGGGTAGGACGCGAAGGTGATGATCTCAACCAGCACCGCCAGACCTTCCTGGGTGATGGTGGAAGACGGCGGTCCCTTGGACAGAAACGTGCATACCGGCTGGGTCGCTCCGTTGAATGTGGTGCCGAGATGCACCCAGCCCTCGTGCACTTCCAGCAGCCGCAGGTCGCGCTCGTTGAAGCGCGCATCCTTGCGCAGTTTGATGTAGTCGGCGCCGGCGGCGGCGTCGGCCTCGATGCCGTCCGAGATCTTCACGCGCACGGTATTTTCCGATTCCCGGAACGATTGGTTGAGTCGCCGCTGCAGGATTTTGACGGCATCTTCGGCCGTGATGTGCTTGGGTGGCGGCTTCAGCAGTTCGCTTTGGTCAATGTTGGCTATCGCCCTGGCGAGCGACTCGCCGAGATCCACAAGCGTCGGACCGCCCTCATGGAAGGCGTCGCCGGCCGAGCCGTACAGCTCCTGCGACAGCGCGCCGAAATCCTCTGTACCGCGCGCTTCCAGCATGCGCACTACCTGGGTGTATTCGCGGCACATGCGCGCCATGATGGCGCCGAGCGGATTCTCCGGGCCGAGTTTGCGGCGGATGTCGAGCTCGATCTGGTGGAATTCGTCGCGCTTGGACGGTGCGTCAAAGCCAAGCGGCCGGGCCTGGTAATACGCGCGGCCAACTCCGGGCAGTTGCCGGGCGCCGTTGCGGAAAAATTCCTCCTGGATGCCGTTGTCCCATTTGATGTGGTCGAGGATGCGGATGGGCTTCTGCGCCGTCACGATGCGGTCGGAGAGCGACCGCAGAATTTGCCGGTACTCGTCCGTGATGTCCGGGGCGCTCACCAAGGGCTATCCGCTCTTGGGGCGCGCCAGCTTGCGGACTTCCTGCACGGCGACCGACAAACTCGGAAAGTCTGCGATGTTGGCGGTTTTCATGTCGGCCAGCAGCCGCTGCACGTGCAGCGTGCGACTGCCAAGTTTGCCAAACCAGGCATCCAGTTTGTCCATGGCGGCGCGCGCATCTTTGGCGCCGGCCACGGCTTGCGTCGTGAGTGCGCGCTGCTGGGCGTACAGGTCCTCGCGCAGCGTGCCGCGCGCCTGTGCCTGCCAATGGCCTTCAACGGCGAGCGTCTCGATCTGCCCGCGCAGCCAGTCGAGGTCGAGTTCGCGGCCAATGTGGAAATACACGCGTGCCACCACCTCCACCGGCAAACCGCTGTCGCGCGCCACGTCCACCAGGTCCAGCGCGGGATACAGCGTCGCCAGTGCCGCAATCTGCTGGGCGAGCGCCGCCGGTACGCCCACATCGAGGTATTGCTGCTGCAGGGCGTGAAAGGTTGCAAGCTGGCTGTCGCCGAGCACTGTGTCCATGTGGGTGGCAAGTGTTTCGATGCCGGGCCGGTACTGCGGCACCACCGCGGCGATGTCCAGTTGGCCGTGCAGATGGTCCAGCAGCCAGCGGGTGGCGTGCCGCAGCAGTCGCGCCGTCTGCACCGCCATGGCCAGCTGCACGTTGGCCGGCACCTGGTTGTCGAGCGCTTCCATCGCCGACCAGGTGGCCACCATGCCGAAGCTTTCGCGCGCGATGGTGTAGGCGCGCGCCACCGAGGCCACGCCCACGCCGTTTTCCTCCTGCATGCGCTGCGCGAAAGTCGGGCCCATGCGGTTCACCAGGCTGTTGGTGATGGCGGTGCAGACGATTTCATACCGCAGCCGGTGTCTGGGCATGAAGTCGCGGTATTTGCGGCGCAACGGCGTGGGGAAATAATTTTCCAGCTCCTTGGCGAGGTAGGGATCCTCGGCCACGTCCGACCCGAGCAGGGCGTTGTAGATGGCGATCTTGCTGTACGCCAGCAACACCGCCAGTTCCGGGCGCATCAAGCCGCGTTTGGCGGCGCGCCGTTTCTTCAGCTCCTCGTCGCCCGGCAGGAATTCGATGCCGCGGTTCAACACGCCGGACTTTTCCAGTGCGCGCATCAGGTAGGTGTGCTCGCTGATGCGCGCCGGTGCCTGGGATTCGGCGATGGACAGCGCCTGGCTCTGCATGTAGTTGTCGCGCAGCACCAGCGCGCCGACTTCGTCGCTCATCGAGGCCAACAGCGCGTTGCGCTGCGCCTCGGTCAGCGTGCCGTCGGCCACCGCCAGATTCAGCAGAATCTTGATGTTGACTTCGTGGTCGGAGGTGTCCACGCCCGCGGAGTTGTCTATGAAATCCGTGTTGAGCCGGCCGCCGTTGAGCGCGTACTCGATGCGTCCCAACTGGGTTAAGCCCAGGTTGCCGCCTTCGGCCACCACCTTGCAGCGCAATTCGCGGCCATTGATGCGCAGCGCGTCGTTGGCGCGGTCGCCGCACTCCGAGTTTTCCTGATCGCCGGATTTCACGTAGGTGCCGATGCCGCCGTTCCACAGCAGGTCCACCGGTGCCTTGAGGACGGCGCGCATCAGTTCCATGGGCGTGAGCTGTGCGGCTTCGATGCCCAGTGCCCGCTGCGCTTCGCCTGACAGCTTGACGGTCTTGGCGCTGCGCGGGAACACGCCGCCGCCTTTGGAAATCAGCTTGGCATCGTAATCCGCCCACGAGGAACGCGGCAGATTGAACATGCGTTCGCGTTCCTTGAAACTGACTTGCGGATCAGGATTGGGGTCGAGAAAGATGTGACGGTGATCAAAGGCCGCCAGCAACTTGATGTGGCGCGACAGCAGCATGCCGTTGCCGAACACGTCACCCGACATGTCGCCGATGCCGACCGCGGTGAATTCCGTGCTCTGCGTGTCCATGCCCATTTCGCGGAAGTGGCGCTTCACCGATTCCCACGCGCCCTTGGCGGTGATCCCCATTTTCTTGTGGTCATAACCGGCCGAGCCGCCGGAGGCGAAGGCGTCGTCCAGCCAGTAGCGATACTCGCGCGCCACGCCGTTGGCGATGTCGGAAAACGCGGCCGTGCCCTTGTCGGCCGCCACTACCAAATAGGGATCGTCCTCGTCGTGACGCACTACTTCGGGCGGCGGCACGATCTTACCGTCCACGATATTGTCGGTCAGGTCCAGCATGCCGCGCATGAAGGTCTGGTAACAGGCAATGCTTTCCTTGAGCGTATCCTCGCGGTTGCCGCTCGCCGGCGGCCGCTTCACGTAATAGCCGCCCTTGGATCCGACCGGCACGATCACGGTGTTCTTGACCATTTGTGCCTTCATCAGTCCGAGGACCTCGGTGCGGAAGTCCTCGCGCCGGTCGGACCAGCGGATGCCGCCGCGTGCCACCTTGCCGCCGCGCAGGTGCACCGCCTCGACGCGCGGCGAGTACACCCAGATTTCGAACATCGGCTTGGGCAACGGCAGTTCCGGCAACTGCGAGGGATCGAACTTGAAGGCGATATAAGGCTTGTGTCCGCCGTCCTTGAGGGTCTGGAAATAATTGGTGCGCAGCGTGGCGCGCGCCACGTTGAAGAAGCTGCGCAG
>JAGXAZ010000018.1 GCA_018971365.1 Gammaproteobacteria bacterium
GCTGCGTGTGGGGCGGGCGGTTGTCGGCATTGCGCCTGGATGGCGACGGCAGCGGCGGCTGGTATTGTGTGGACTGCCCCGGCGCGCAGCGGCCAAAGACTGTCTAGACACCAAGGGTAGAATCAGGTGCCATGGAAAAACTCGCCAACTACATTGACGGCCAACTCGCACCCGCCGCCTCCGGCGGCTGGCTGGAGGATTTCGAACCGGCCACCGGCAAGCCCTACGCGCGCATCCCGGACTCGCACAAGGCCGACATAGACAACGCCGTCGCCGCGGCCCAACGCGCGTTTCCGGAATGGTCGGCGACCAGCAGCGCCGAACGCGGCGCCTGGCTGCTCAAACTCGCAGCGCTGGTGGAGCGCGATCTGGAAAAACTCGTAGGCGCGGAAAGCCTGGACTCCGGCAAACCCGTGGCGCTCGCCCGCAGTCTCGACATCCCGCGCGCCGTCACCAATCTACGCTTCTTTGCCGCGGCCGCGACCCAGTTCGCCAGCGAATCCCATGCGATGGAATCGGGCGCCATCAACTACACGCTGCGCTCGCCCCTGGGCGTGGTGGGCTGTATTTCGCCGTGGAACCTGCCGCTGTATCTGTTCACCTGGAAACTCGCACCGGCGCTCGCCGCCGGCAACTGCGTGGTGGCCAAGCCTTCCGAACTCACGCCCATGACGGCGTACTTGTTCTCCGAACTCTGCATCGAGGCCGGACTGCCGGCGGGCGTGCTCAACGTGGTGCACGGCCTGGGGCCCAAGGCCGGCGCACGGTTGGTGGAACACCCGGACGTAAAAGCGATTTCCTTCACCGGTGGCACCAGGACCGGCGCCGACATCGCCAGCCGCGCCGCGCCCAAATTCAAGAAACTCTCGCTGGAACTGGGCGGCAAGAACCCCACGATCGTGTTTGCCGACTGCGATTTCGAGCGCACGGTTTCGGAAAGTGCGCGTGCTGCGTTTTCCAACCAGGGCGAAATCTGCCTGTGCGGCTCGCGCATCTTGGTGGAACGCAGTCTCTACGAACGATTCCGCGAAGCCTTCATGCAGCGCGTGCAGTCTCTGCGGCTCGGTGATCCCTCGGACGAGCGCACCGAACAAGGTCCGTTGATCTCCGAAGCTCATCTGCAAAAGGTGCTGGGTTATCTCGACCTCGCACGCAAGGAAGGCGGAAAAATCCTCTGCGGCGGACGGCGCGCGAATCCAAAAGGCCGCTGCACCACAGGCTGGTTCGTGGAACCCACAGTCATCGAAAACCTGCCGTCCGATTGCCGCACCAATCAGGAGGAGATTTTCGGCCCGGTGGTCACGCTCATCGCCTTCGACACCGAGGAGCAGGCCATTGACTGGGCAAACAGCACGCCCTACGGCCTCGCCGCATCTTTATGGAGCGAGAATACGTCGCGCTGCCACCGCGTCGCCGCGCGGCTCGAAGCCGGGCTCATCTGGGTGAACTGCTGGATGCTGCGCGACCTGCGCGTGCCCATGGGCGGCGTGAAACAGTCCGGCACGGGCCGCGAGGGCGGCTGGGAAGCCATGCGGTTTTTCACCGAAGCGCGTAATGTCTGCATCAAATATGCATAGGCCCGAGAAAATCCGGTCATCGAGAGCGCCCGAGCCGGTTGGACCCTACCCACATGCACGGCGCGTGGGCAATCTGCTGTTCCTGTCGGGCGTCGGCCCGCGCAAGCGTGGTAGCAAGGACATTCCGGGTGTGACACTCGATGCCAGCGGCAAGGTCATCGGTCATGATATCGAAGCGCAGTGTCGCTCAGTATTCGAGAACGTGCGCCTGATCCTGGAGGATGCCGGCTCGAGCTGGGACAAGCTGGTGGACGTGACCGTGTTTCTCACCGACATGCAGCGCGACTTTGCCGCCTACAACCGCATGTATGCCGAATATTTCAAGGACAACCAACCCTCCCGTACCACGGTGGAAGTCACCGCCCTGCCCACGCCCATCGCCATCGAATTAAAATGTATTGCGGTCATTTAGACCGCAATGGTCATCGTCCCCTCTCCCCCTTTCAGGGGGAGAGATAAGGGTGAGGGGGTAAAATGACCGCAAAGACCGAGCGCTAGAGGCTGCCTCCATGTGGGATCTGACGCCCATCAATTTCAAAGGCTGGATTGACGAGCACCGCGAGCTGCTCAAGCCGCCGGTCGGCAACAAGCGCATCTACACCGAGACCGGCTTCGTGGTGCAAGTAGTGGGCGGCCCCAATTCACGCAAGGATTTCCACGACGATCCCGGCGAGGAATTCTTCTACATGGTCGAGGGCGACATGCTCTTGAAGACCATGCAGCACGGCCGGCCGGTGGATATCCCCATCCGTGAGGGCGAGATCCTGCTGATTCCGCCGCATTTTTTGCATTCGCCACAGCGCTATCCCGACACCGTGGGCCTGGTGATCGAGCGCCCGCGTCTGCCGGACGAGAAGGATGGCCTGCTGTGGTTCTGCGAAAACTGCCACCACAAGCTGTATGCGGAATACTTCCACCTGGAAAACATCGAAACCCAATTTCCGCCGGTCTTTGATCGCTTCTTCGGTAGTCTGGAACGCCGCAGCTGCAAGAAATGCGGAACCGTGATGCAAGCACCAAAGAAAAAACCATGATACTGAAGATAGATGTCCACACCCACATCCTTCCGGAAAACTGGCCTGACCTGAAAAAGCGCTACGGCTACGGCGGATTCATCCAGTTGGAGCATCACGGTCCCGGCTGCGCGCGCATGCTGCGCGACGGGAAATTTTTCCGCGAAATCGAAGCCAACTGCTGGGATCCGCAGGTACGCATGCACGAATGCGATCGACACCAAGTCGATGTGCAGGTGCTGTCCACGGTGCCGGTGATGTTCAGTTACTGGGCCAAGCCGAAAGACACTCTGGACTTGGCCAAGATACTCAACGACCACATCGCGGGCGTGGTTGCCAAGCATCCCAAACGCTTTGTCGGCCTCGGCACCCTGCCCATGCAGGCTACGGACCTGGCTGTGCGCGAACTGGAACGCTGCGTCAGGGAACTGAAACTTCCCGGCGTGGAGATCGGCTCGCACGTCAACGGCATGAACCTGGACGATCCCGCGCTTTTCCCGGTGTTTGAAGCAGCGCAGGAATTGGACGCTGCGGTCTTCATACACCCCTGGGACATGCTCGCCAGGGAGCGCATGCAGAAATACTGGACACCGTGGCTGGTGGCCATGCCGGCGGAAACTTCGCTGGCTATCTGTTCCATGATTTTCGGCGGCGTATTCGAGCGCCTGCCGAAGCTCAGGGTATGCTTTGCCCACGGGGGCGGCGCCTTTCCGGCCACCGTCGGCCGCATCGAACATGGTTTCCGCGTGCGTCCCGATCTGTGCGCGGTGGACAACGAGAAAAATCCCATGAGCTATCTCGGCCGCTTCTACGTGGATTCGCTGGTGCACCATCCCGGCATGCTGCGCTACATGCTCGACCTCATGGGCGCCGACAGCATTGCGCTCGGCAGCGATTATCCTTTCCCCCTGGGTGAACATGCGCCCGGCGCGCTCATTGAATCCATGCAGCTTGACGGCAAGACCCGGGAGCGCCTGCTGCACGGCACCGCCCTCGCCTGGCTCAAGCTGCCGCACGCACGCTTCGCCGCATGAAGATCATCATCGAAATCGGCGGTCAACGCTATGTCACGGACAAGGCCCGCGGCATCAACCTCGCGATTCCGCTGCAATTCGACGGACCGCAGCCGTCGTTCTTCGACGCGCCGCCGTCCAGTGCCACCACGCTTGCAGCCGGCGGCTTCATCGGCGATACGCGGCACGGCGGCAGTTGCAACGTGCGTACGTTGCACCTCACGCCGCACTGCAACGGCACGCACACGGAAAGCGTCGCCCACGTCACCCACGACGGGCTGCCGCCGGCCAGCTCCCGCACCAGCCTGCACGGCGCCACGCTGATCAGCATCAGCGCCGAGCGGCGCACGGGTGAGCAGATGATCACCGCCCGGCAACTGGAAAATGCGCTGGCGAAGTTCGGCGATGGCCAAATGCGCGCCGCACTCATCGTGCGCACCCTGCCCAACGACAAGGCCAAGCTCACGCGCCGCTATGCCGACGGCACGCCGTGGTTCGAGCCGGCGGCCATGGGCCTGTGTGCCGGCATCGGCGTCGAGCACCTGCTGACGGACCTGCCCTCGCTCGATCCCACGCATGACGCGGGCAAGCTCGCGGCGCACTATGCGTTCTGGGGCCTGTTGCCCGGCGAGCGTCGCAGCGCGCGCGCCACCCGCCCGCACTGCACCGTCACGGAGATGATCTATGTACCCGACGAAGCCGCCGACGGTTATTACCTGCTGGACCTGCAACTGCCGCCCTTCATGAGCGATGCCGCACCCAGCCGCCCGATCATCTATCCGCTGGAGGCCGCATGAGTTTCCGCGCCGACGCCGCTTTTGCGACGCATCTTGATCAAGATGATCCTCTGGCCCACTACCGCGATAAGTTCCACATCCCGCACTATGCCGAAGGCGAGGAAATTTATCTGTGCGGCAATTCACTCGGCCTGCAGCCGAAAACCGTCGAACGGTTCCTGCGCGAGGAGCTGGAAGACTGGCAACGACTGGCGGTGAAAGCGCATTTCGCCGGCCGCCGTCCCTGGATGCCCTACCACGAGCTGCTGACCGCCAAGACCGCGCACTTGGTGGGCGCCGAGTTGCAGGAAGTGGTCAACATGAACTCGCTCACCGCCAACCTGCACTTGATGCTGGTGAGCTTCTACCGACCCACCCAGGCACGCCACCGGATTCTGATCGAACGCGGCGCCTTCCCCTCCGACCGTTATGCGCTGGCATCGCAACTCCGCTTTCACGGCTTTGATCCCGGCGTAAACCTCGTGGAACTCGCTCCGCAGAAAGGCCGCGCGACTCTGAACACCGGCGAAATCGAAGCGGCAATCCGCGCCGAGGGTGAACAGCTTGCGCTGGTGCTGCTCCCCGGCGTGCAGTACTACAGCGGCCAGGCATTCGATATCGAACGCCTGGCGCGCGCCGCGCACTCGGCAGGGGCGGTGGCGGGCTTCGACCTCGCCCACGCCGCCGGCAACCTGCCGCTCAAGCTGCACAACTGGAACGTGGATTTTGCGGTCTGGTGCAGTTACAAATACCTCAACGCCGGTCCCGGCGCCGTGGCCGGCTGCTTCGTGCACGCGCGTCACGCGTGCGTCTTCGACGGCCCGCGTTTCGCCGGCTGGTGGGGACACGACAAGACCACGCGCTTTCGCATGCATCCCGAGTTCGTACCCATGGAAGGCGCCGAAGGCTGGCAGTTGAGCAATCCGCCGATTTTGGCGCTCGCGCCGCTGCTCGCCTCGCTGGAAATATTCGAAGAGGCCGGGATGCAGGGGCTGCGGGAAAAATCCCTGCGCCTTACGGGTTATCTGGAGTTTCTGCTGGACCTGCGCCTGGCCGACGAGGTTGAAATCCTCACGCCGCGCAATCCCGCCGAACGCGGCTGCCAATTGTCATTGCGGCTGCGTGGCTCCACGCAGCGTGCACGCGAAGTCTTCCGGCAACTGGAAGCGCACGGCGTGACCGCCGACTGGCGCGAACCGGATGTGATCCGCGTGGCGCCGGTGCCGCTCTACAACACCTACACTGACGTGTACCGGTTTGTGGACCTATTGAAAGCAGTGCTGCGTGCCGGGAAGTAAGAGCGAAATCACCCTGATCGGCGCCGGACTGGCCGGCAGTCTGCTCGCCATTTTCCTGGCGCGTCGCGGCTTCCGGGTAACGGTATATGAGCGCAACCCCGACATGCGCCGCCACGTTACTCCCGCCGGCCGCTCCATCAATCTGGCACTCGCCCATCGCGGCCTGCGCGCGCTGCGCGCGATGGGATTGGATGAACCGGTCAGAAAACTGCTGATTCCCATGCGCGGCCGGATGCTCCACGATGAACGCGGCCGGCTGACGCTCGCTCCTTACGGCCGCACGCCTGCGGAAGTCATCCATTCGGTTTCTCGCCCCGGCTTGAACCATCTGCTCATGGACGCGGCGCAAGCGGCCGGCGCGAGAATCCTGTTCGATCAGCGCTGCGAGGATCTGGATTTCGACACCGGCACGCTGCAGCTGTGCGACGAGCGCGAGAACCGCCGTTACAGCGTGCAGACCGCGCCCTTCATCGCCACCGATGGCGCCGGCTCGGCCGTGCGTCAGGCCATGACCCGACGCCTGGGCATTCAGGTGGTCGAGGACCTCCTGCCCCATGGCTACAAGGAACTCACCGTACCGGCCGGTCCGGGCGGACGTCACCCGATGGAGCGCGAGGCGTTGCACATCTGGCCGCGCGGCGGCTACATGCTGATCGCCCTGCCGAATCCGGACGGCAGCTTCACCGCCACCCTGTTCCTGGCCAATGAGGGCGACCCCGGCTTCGGCACGCTCGGGAAGCCGGACGCACTGCTTGCGTTCTTCAAGCGGAATTTCGCCGACGCACTCGCCCTGCTACCCGATCTCGAAGCCGAGTTCTACCGTCATCCCACCGGCCTCATGGGCACCGTGCACTGTCCGCGCTGGCACGCGCACGATAAAGCCCTGCTGCTGGGCGACGCCGCTCACGCCATCGTGCCGTTCCACGGTCAGGGCATGAACTGCGCCTTCGAGGACTGTCTGATCCTCGATCAATGCATCGGGAAGCACGGCGATGATTGGGAACGGGTGTTTACGGAATTCGAGCAGCAGCGCCGCCCGGATGCAGAAGCCATTGCCGAAATGGCGCTGGAGAATTACGTGGAAATGCGCGACGCGGTGCGCGACCCGAAATTCCATCTCCAGAAACAACTCGGCTTCCTGCTGGAAGAACGGCATCGCGGCGTGTTCGTGCCGCGCTACTCCATGGTGATGTTCCATCACCTGCCCTATTCCGAGGCGCGACGGCGCGGCGCGGTCCAGCAGGCCATACTCGACGAGCTGACGCGCGACGCGCACAAGCTCGAACAGGTAAATCTGGAGCGGGCTGATACACTCATAGCACAAAAACTCGGCGACCGTCCCAGCTTAACGTGAACACGCATCCGCTTCTGGCCGGCCTACGCAACGGCCCCGATTGCATGCTCCAGAACCTCGATCTGGTCAACAAGCGCGGCCTGGTGCTGCGTGTCAGCGAAAGACTCTACCGCGAAGCCTCATTCCTCGACGATCGCATGTTCACGCCGCAGATGGAAGGCTACTGGTTTCCACTGGATAGGCTGGTGGAAACCCTCAACGGCATTGCCGTGCCGGTGCCACACTTTATTTTCCAGGTCGGCCACTGCGGTTCCACGCTGATTTCGCGCCTGTTGGCCGAGCTGCCGGGCAACCTGCCGGTACGCGAACCCATGTCCCTGCTGACGCTCGCCATGACCCGTCGCGAACTGGGCCGGCCATCGTCATGGGTAAGCGCCGCGCAGTGGCAGCAATGTTTCGAGCTGGCGACGCGCGCGCTGGCCCGCAGCTATCATCCGAACGACCACGCCGTCATCAAGGTCACCAGCACCGCCGGCAACCTGCTGGAAGCCTTGCCTCCGGATGCGCAGCATCCGCCAAGATTGCTGCTGCTGTACATCCGCCTGGAATCGCTGTTGGCCGTAATGCTGCGCAATTCAGGCCTGCGCGACAACATCCATGCCGGTTCGCCCGCCTGGATCGCCGACTTCTGCCGGCTGACCGGCCGCGACGACATCCGGCTTTCGGAACTCAGCGACGCGCAGCAAGTCGTGATCAAGTGGCTGACACTCATGCTTTTATTTACACATGCGGCAACCGCGCACCCTAGCGAGGCACTTTTGCTGGATTTCGATGACTTTCTCAAAAGTCCTGCAGCAAAATTAACCGGTACCGCAGACCACTTCCGCCTCACGTTTACCGCTGAGCAGATTGACAAACTGGTATCCGGCCCGCTGATGCGCAGTTATTCGAAAATCCCCATGCAGACTTTCAATCCTGACCAGCGCGAACAGGAATTGCGCGACGCCCGCCGACAATTCCATGACGAAATCCGGAACGGCCTGCACTGGGCCGAAATACTGTGCCGTGAGCTCCCTATACTCGAAGCTACCGCTACCTACTTGAGCAACGGTTCCTGAATCAACCCTGGTCTGTGATGCAAGCACAGAAAGTTGTGGGAGCGACTTTAGCCGCGAGTCCAAAAATCCATCGCGGCTGATGCCGCTCCTGCACTCATCCTCAAGCCATATTGGCAGGCACACGCCGTTCCAGAGTAATCAAAGAGTAGGCAAAGGGATTGCGCTCATCGGCCGCATGCTCCTCACGTGCGGTTTCACGCCACTCGCCTTGATCGAGCACAGGAAAGTAGGTGTCCGCGTCGAAACGCGCGTGCACGCGGGTGAGGTAGATGCGCTGTGCGCGCGGCAGCGCCTCGCGGTAAAGCTCACCGCCGCCGATGAGCATGATTTCCCGCACGCCCGCCGCCAGCACCAGTGCATCGGCCAGCGACGCTGCGGTTTCGCAGCCCGGAGCACGAAACGCGGGATTCCGGCTTACCACGATATTGCGGCGCTCGGTCAGAGGTTTGCCGATGGCTTCGAACGTGCGCCGTCCCATGATCACCGGCTTGCCAAGCGTCAGCGCCTTGAAGCGCTTCAGGTCCGCCGGCAAATGCCACGGCATGCGGCCGTGCTTGCCGATCTCGTTGTTTTCGCCGACGGCGACGACGAGCGACAGCATCAGCCGAGCTTCGCGCCGTCCGGCACCGGCCGATCCGGTACCGCCAGCACCACGCTGCCGTCTTCATGGTAAAAACCGCAGACCAGGCATTCGGACATGAACGGCCCGATGCGCTTGGGCGGGAAATTCACCACGCCCAGCACCTGCCGGCCAACCAGTTCTTCCGGCTGGTAATGCACGGTGATCTGCGCGGAACTCTGCTTGATGCCGATTTCCGGGCCGAAATCCACCTTCAGTTTGTAAGCCGGTTTGCGTGCTTCCGGAAACGCTTCGGCCGCCACCACGGTACCGATCCGCAGTTCCACCTTTTCGAAATCCTGCCAGGCAATCGTCTGCATGTTTACCACACAAAAGGAATGAATCGCCGCGTGCGCTGCATGTAATTGCAATAGCGGTCTCCCAGATCCCTGGAGAGCGCCTGCTCTTCCACACGCACACGGTAGGCGTAGCCGGCCAGAGCGAATCCCACGGCCACAATCAGCGCCAGCCAGTTGGTCGTAGCCAATCCGAAACCCAGCACCGCGAGCAACGAGCCACTGTAGGACGGGTGACGTATCCACCGGTACGGACCACGCTCCACAACCTGCTGATCGGCGCGCGTTGCCACATCGCGGGTGAAATACTTCCCCAACACGCGAATCGCGTACCAGCGGAATGCCAGTCCGGCCAGCATCAGGGCAATGCCTACCCAGAACACCACGCGGGCATTCCATACGATGGTCGCAATGGATGGCCTTATGTTGACAATGAAAAACGCCGCCACGACGCCGACGATCATGCAGGCAACCAGTAAAAAATGTGAGCCACGGTCGCGCTTGACGGCACCCTTCTCGGGACGCTGGATAAACGCGCCAATCCAGTCCGGAACATAGCAAACTGCGAGTGCGATATACAGCACGGTGGCATGAAACTGCGATTGCACAATGAGTGCCGGCACGCCAGCTCCTCAGACCGCCACCGGCGCCTTGATCGCCGGATGGCTCTGGTAATTCGCAATCTCGAAATCCTCAAAGCGGTATTCGAACAGCGTCGGCGGTGTGCGCTTGATGACCAGCGTGGGCAAGGGATAAGGCCTGCGCGAGAGTTGTTCCTCCACCTGTTCCATGTGGTTGAGATACAGATGGCAGTCGCCGCCGGTCCAGATGAATTCGCCCGGTTGCAAGCCGGTGTGCTGCGCGATCATGTGTGTGAGCAACGCATAGGAGCAGATGTTGAACGGCACGCCCAGGAAAATGTCGGCGCTGCGCTGGTAGAGCTGGCAGGACAGCCTGCCATCGGCCACGTAGAACTGGAAAAAAGCATGGCAGGGCTGCAAGGCCATTTTGTCGAGGTCCGCGACGTTCCAGGCGCTCACCATCATCCGGCGCGAGTCGGGATTTGCCTTGATCTGCTCCAGCACCTTGGATATCTGGTCAATATGGCGTCCGTCCGGCGCCGGCCAGGAGCGCCATTGATAGCCGTACACCGGCCCCAGGTCGCCGTTCTCATCCGCCCATTCATCCCAGATGCTGACGCCGTGCCCGTGCAGATATTGGGTATTGGTGTCGCCGCGCAGAAACCAAAGCAGTTCGTAAATGATGGAGCGGAAGTGGAGTTTCTTGGTGGTCACCGCGGGAAAACCATCGGCCAGATTGAAGCGCATCTGATAGCCGAATACCGAAAGCGTGCCGGTGCCGGTGCGGTCGCGCTTGCGCGCACCATGGTCGCGCACGTGGCGCATGAGTTCCAGATACTGGCGCATCAGCCAGTCCCGGCACTTTCCTTGCGTCGGTAGGCCAGCGCCAGCAATACAATACCGATCAGAATCAGCGGCAGCGACAGAATTTGTCCCATGGTCATCCAGCCGAAGGCCAGATAGCCAAACTGCGGATCCGGCAGGCGCACGAATTCCACCGCAAAGCGGAAGCAGCCATACAGCAGCGCGAACAGTCCGGACGCGGCCATGCGCGGCCGCGGTTTCATCGAGAATACGAACAGCACCACGAACAACACCACGCCTTCCAGCAGAAATTCGTAGAGCTGCGTCGGCTGGCGCGGCAGGCTGTAGCCGTTGACAACATGCCGGCAGTATTCGCCGCCGGTGAAGCGCGTGTTCACGCAAGGCAGGCGCATGGCCCAGGGCAGGGTCGTGGAAATCTTGCCCCAGAGTTCGCCGTTGATGAAATTGCCGATGCGGCCGGCGGCCAGTCCGATGGGCACGACCACCGCCGAGAAATCCACGACGTCGAAATAACGCTTTTTGTACTTGTGCGCGAACAGCGCGACCGCGACCAGCACGCCCAGCAGGCCGCCGTGGAACGACATGCCTCCGTCCCAGACCTGGAAGATGTACAGCGGGTTTTGCCATTCCAGCCATTGGCCTTCCGGCGTGTAGGCATAGAACAGCGTATAGCCGATGCGCCCGCCGATGACCACGCCGAGGGCCACGTAAAACAGCAGATCACCTATCTGCTCCGCGGTCCAGCCGCTCGTGTAGCCGCGCGCGCCCCGCAGGCGCGCGGCCAGGTAACAGCCCAGGAAGCCAACGAGATAAGTGATGCCGTACCAGTGCACCTTGAGCGGGCCGAGGCTGAAGGCGACGGGATTGAAATCGGGATAGTTGAGCATGGGCGGCTATTTTATACGACAAGCCGTGGATTTCGGTGCGCTGCATGCGACGAATCTGCTCACTTGACCGCCCAAGGCCTCCCGTTCGTCGCTATCGCGGCTCACCAAACACGCGTACGAAAAATGCCTTGAGATAGCCGGTCTCGGGAATCGCCGGATGCACCGGATGATCGGCCGCCTGTCCGCTGCGCTCCAGCAGCTGCACTTCGCGGTTCACATGGCGGGCAGCCGACTGAATCGCCGCCAGCAGTTCCTCCGCCGGCAGATGATGGGAACATGAGCATGAAATCAGCAGACCGTCGTGCGCCAGCAACTGCATGCCCAGCTGATTCAGGCGCCGGTAGGCATCGCGGCCGGCCGCCAGATCCTTCTTGCGCTTCACGAAAGCCGGGGGATCGAGAATCACCACGTCGAATTTTTCGCCGTCCGCGTGCAGCGCGCGCAAGCCATCGAAGGCATCCGCCTTGCGCACGCCGATGCGCACGCCGTTGAGCGCGGCATTGTGCTCCGCGAGCGCCAGCGCGGCCACGGAGCTGTCCACGCACAGCGCCTCGCGCGCTCCCCACGCCAGCGCCTGGATGGCCCAGGCGCCCACGTAACTGAACACATCCAGCACGCGTCGGCCGGGGACGTAACGCGCCAACCGGCCGCGGTTGTCGTGCTGGTCGAAAAACCAGCCGGTCTTCTGGCCGCCCGCGAGCGCTACCTCGAATTTCCGCCCGTGCTCCTCGACGATCACCCGTTCGGGCAGCACGCCATACGCGGTGTCGGCATACAGCGGCAGGCCTTCCAGCTCGCGGATGCTTACATCGTTGCGCCACAGAATCCCGGTCGGTTTAAGCACCGTAACGAGCGCTGCCACGATGTCGTCTTGCATGCGTTCCATGCCGGCAGTGGTGATCTGCGCCACCAGCACCTCGCCGTAACGGTCCACCACCAGTCCCGGCAGGCCGTCGGATTCGCCGAACAACAGCCGGTAAAACGGCCGTGGATACAGCCGCGCGCGCAGCGCCAACGCATTGTTCAGGCGCCGTACCAGGAATGCCCTGTCCGGCGGATAATGTTCGTCCCGCGACAGGATGCGCGCGCAGATGAGCGAGTTGGGATTGACGTAGCCGCTGCCGAGGAAACCGCCGCCGTGATCGCGTATTTCCACCGCATCGCCCGGAGCGAACGCGGTGAGCGGCACGCGCGCGGTGTCCACCTCGTTGCTGAACACCCACAGGTGACCCGCCCGCAGGCGCCGGTCTTCGTTCCTTTTGAGTATCAGCGGTGGCAACGACATGGCTTTAATGTCCCTCGCCCCGCCTGTGGGGAGAGGGTTAGGGTGAGGGGCACAGGATCAAAGGGGTTATAGTGAAGACATTCTATCAGGCGTCTCCAGCGTGAACGACGAATCCCATACCAACGCCCTCGTCCACGAAACCAGTCCATATCTCCTGCAGCACGCCCACAATCCCGTGGACTGGAATCCATGGAATGACATGGTACTGGCCAAGGCGCGCGAGGAAGACAAGCCGATCCTGCTGTCCATCGGGTATTCCGCCTGCCACTGGTGCCACGTGATGGCGCACGAGTCCTTCGAGGATGCGGATACCGCCGCGCTCATGAACCGGCTGTTCGTCAACATCAAGGTGGACCGCGAGGAACGGCCCGACCTGGACCGCGTGTACCAGCTCGCACACCAGGTGCTCGCGCAGCGCGGCGGCGGCTGGCCGCTGACCATGTTCCTCGCACCCGATGACCTCACACCCTTCTTCGCCGGCACCTATTTCCCGCGCGCACCGCGCTACGGCATGCCGGGATTCAAGGAGGTGCTGACGCGCGTGGCAGGTTTTTACCGCGCGCATCGCAGCGAGCTGCACCGGCAAAACACAGCACTGCAAAACGCGGTACTGCACATCGCCGGCGAAACCACCGCTCCGGCCGGAGCATTGACCGGAGCTCCGCTGCAGGCGGCCTACCGTTCGCTGTCGGAAAGTTTCGACCCGCGCTTTGGCGGCTTCGGGCGCGCGCCCAAATTTCCGCATGCGCCCAGCCTGGAATTCCTGCTGTGGCGCGCCGCCGATGCGCACATCTCCGCGCAAAGCGCAAGCCACAGCCGGACCATGCTGGAAACCACGCTCACGCGCATGGCCCAGGGCGGCCTCTACGACCAGTTGGGCGGCGGCTTTTGCCGTTACTCAACGGACGCAGAATGGATAATTCCGCACTTCGAAAAGATGCTCTACGACAACGGGCCGTTGCTTGCCCTGTATGCGCAAACCGCAAAATTCAGCGGTGACGGCTTCTACGCGGAGATTGCGCGGCAGACGGCGGAATGGGTCATGACCGAGATGCAGGCGCCACAGGGCGGTTATTACTCAAGCCTGGACGCGGATTCCGAAGGTCATGAAGGCAGGTATTACGTCTGGGATAAAGAAGAAATCCGTGCGCTTCTCACCGCTGATGAATTCGCCGTCTTCGCGCCGCACTATGGCCTGAATCAGGCGCCGAATTTTGAAGGGCATTGGCATCTGTATATTCAGCCAGCCAGTGAAAATACCGCGATGTTGCCAAAGGAATCCGATGCCAGCGAACACTCCTCACCCTCCCATCTCCCCATGGGGGGAGAGGGTGGACGCCACAAGGCGGCGGGTGAAGGGAGATCATTGCTCAAATCCGCTTGCAGCAAGCTGCTGGCCGCGCGGCGAAAACGTGTGCGCCCCGGCCTCGACGACAAGGTGCTCACCGCATGGAACGGCCTGATGATTCGCGGCATGGCGTTGGCCGGCCGCCTGTTGGAGGAACCGCGCTTTGTCGAATCCGCTAGGCTTGCCACCGGATTCGTGCGCACACATCTTTGCAAAAACGGCCGGCTGCTGGCTTCCTGGCGCGACGACCGGGCCAAGTTGCCGGCTTATCTCGACGATTACGCTTTCACGCTGGACGGAGTGCTGGAATTGGTGCAAGCGCATTGGGACAGCGATCTGTTCGCATTTGTCCGTCAGACAGCCGACGGCCTGCTGGCACTCTTTGAGGATCAGGCGCACGGCGGTTTCTGGTTCACGGCCAACGACCAGGAAATCCCGCTCTACCGGCCCAAAACCTTCGGCGATGAATCCCTGCCCTCCGGCAACGCCGTCGCGGCGCGCGCACTGCTGCGACTCGGTCATTTGTGCGCCGAACCGCGTTATCTCGATGCCGCGGAACGCACGCTGCGCGCCGCACTGCCCGCGATGAACCCATATCCCGAAGCCCACGCCTCAATGTTGCTGGCGCTGCAAGATGCCCTCGCACCGCCGACGATGGTCGTAGTGCGGGGCAAGGCAGACAAGCTGCGCGCATGGAACAAGCAGCTGGACCGGAAATTCGATCCGCGGCGGATTATTCTTGCAATCCCTGACAATATTTCGGATCTCACCGGCTTGCTTGCGCAGTGCACGCCGCGCCGGGATGTCTGCGCCTATGTGTGCCGCGGCACGCAGTGCTCGCTGCCCATCCAGACTTTCGAAGCACTGTCGTTGCTCTGAATTGCAGCGCGCGCGATGGCGCGCGTGATCGGCTGGTTACGCGTCGTCGTCCGGCCGCTGCGACGGGTCCAACAACTTGTGATAAATCGCGGCGTTCTCGGCATCGAAGCAGCAGGCCACGATGCTGCGGAAATCCCCGGCGAATGCATGCATGACCTTGAGCGCGATACGCGCGGCTTCTTCCTTGGGGTAGCCATAGGCGCCCGTGCTGATATTGGGAAAGGCGATGCTGCGGGCTTTGGCCTCTTTCGCCAGCACGAACGCGCTGCGGTAACAACTCTCCAGCATCTGCGGCTCGCCGTGCGCACCGTCGCGCCACACCGGACCGACGGCGTGGATCACCCATTTCGCTTTGAGGCGAAAGCCCGGGGTGATGCGCGCTTCACCGGTCGGGCAGCCGCCGAGCTTGCGGCAGGCCGCCAGCAATTCCGGCCCGGCGGCATGGTGGATGGCACCGTCCACGCCGCCGCCGCCCAGGAGCGTGGTGTTGGCGGCGTTGACCACCGCGTCCACGTCGAGGTCGGTGATGTCGTACTGGATGACCTTGATCACGGCCGGCGCTTCGACACCCAGGCCCACAGCATGCGGCAGCGCACGGGCTCGGCGCCACTCTGGTCGGTGACTTTGACCGGCACCGCGATTTCGCCTTTCTCCTCGGCGCGCATGCGCGAGCGCGCACTGGCTTCCAGCGTCGCTTCGGCCAGCAGGTCACCCTGGGCGCGCTTGAGATATTCAATCTGCATGCTCTTCAGCAGCGGCACGCGGTCATCCGGCAGATTCATGGTGAGCAGCGTGCCGCTTGCGGTTTCCGCGAGCAGGGCTACGGCCGCGGCGTGCACCGAGCCGATGTGATTCTGCACGCGCCTGCGGTTACGCAAAAAGAGCAGCGCGCGTTCCTCACTGAGCTCGAGAAACTGCAGGCGCGCGGTGCGCATGAAGGGCACGTTCTTGCCGAAGGCCCAGGTAAGCATGCGCCAGCGCAGCGCCGGCCGCAGCTTGCCAAGCCGGTACACGGTGCGGTTGAGCTGGCTGGCGGCGGAACTGTCGATGACTGCCTCCGGGGCGGTGCGCCAAGCACGAACTTCATCATCCTGCTTCTCCGCCTTGAAGGGGAGGCGGGACAAGAAACCGTATCTACTTTACGACCTTCAGGCTGGGCTTGCGGGTGCCGGCGGGTTTGCGTGATTTGTCGCCCGCAGAAGGCGGGGGGGCGTCGGGCGTCGGTTCCTCTTCCGGTCCGAATACGATGCCCTGGCCGGTTTCCTGCGCGTAAATGGCAAGTACCGCCTCCAGCGGCGCGCTCACGTGGCGCGACACGCCGCCGAAACGCGTCTCGAATTCCAGTTGCCGGTTATTCCCGAGATCCAGTCCGTGGGTCGCGGCATTGCTCACGTTGAGCACCAGCTTGCCGTCCTGGGCATAACCCGCGGGAGCCTGCACGCCCGCGACCTTCGTGTCCACGACGATATGCGGAGTGTGGCCGCTGTCCACGATCCATTGGTACATGGCGCGCAATAAATAAGGCTTGCGGGAAAGCATGGCAACGCCGGAGTGTGCGCCGAATCGGGCCCGGACCGTGTCGTTCAGGCGGCTTCGCGCATTTCGCGCTCGGCTTCGGTGAGACTGGATTTGAACGCCGGGCGGTGAAACAGGCGCTCGGCGTATTTTTGCAGCGCCTTGGCCGGGGCGGGAATGTCGATTTCATAGCGCGGCAGGCGCCACAGGATGGGCGCGAGGCTGCAATCCACCAGCGAGAACTCGTCGCTCAGGAAGTACGGTTTGGCGGCAAACGCATCGGATGCCGCCAGCAAGCCCTCGCGCAGCAGCTTGCGCGTGCGCAGGTGCGGCTTGCCGGGGGAACGCTCGATGTCGTCCACCAACGCGTACCAATCGCGCTCAATGCGGTACAGCGCCAGCCGGAAGCGCGCGCGCGCCACCGGGTCCACGGGCATCAACGGCGGGTGCGGGAAGCGCTCGTCCAGGTATTCCATGATGATGCGCGGCTCATAGAGCGCCAGTTCGCGGTCCACGAGCGTGGGCACGCTGTTGTAGGGATTGAGTTCCAGCAGGTCCTCGGGCAGTTTGCTGCCCTCGACGTTGACGATGTCCATTGCAATGCCCTTCTCCGCCAGCACCAGGCGTACGCGGTGGCAATGAGGATCCGTGGCTCGGGAATACAAGGTCATGGCAGTAGGGGTGTGCGCAGGTAACTGCTCTTCCGAATGCGAGTGCGGACGTGTCATATCAGGGATCCAAGGACCGGTGCATCAATGTACTTTTTTCCAGATTTCGCGCTTCAGCAGATACGCAATGATGAAAAACACCACCAGGAAACCGATGACCCGCAGGCCGAGCGTGAGACTGGTGAGCTTGACCGGATCGCCCATGTAGGCAAGGAAATTCGTGATGTCGCGGACGGACTTGTCGAACTCGGCCGGCGTCATCTTGCCGGGCGTGACCTGCTCGAAATGATCGAACACCTGATAGCTGCTGCCGTCCGGGTTCTTGACCGTATTGAACACCGCTCTTTGCGTGCCCTGCAGCTCCCAGAGCACGTCCGGCATGGCGACATGCGGAAATACCGTGTTGTTGACGCCGGTGGCGCTCTTGGGGTCGAGGTAAAAGGATTTTAGGTAAGTGTATATCCAGTCGTTGCCCCGGATGCGCGATTCCAGCGATAAGTCCGGCGGCGCCGTGCTAAACCATTTGATGGCATCCGCCCGGGGCATGGCGCTCATCATGGTGTCGGTGACCTTGCCGCCCGCAAACATCAGATAGCTCTCGAGCTGCGGGTCGCTGAGACCGAGATCCTGGCCGACGCGGTTGTAGCGCACGTACCGGGCCGAGTGGCAACCCATGCAGTAGTTCACGAAGAACTTGGCGCCGCGCTGCAGGGACGCGGTGTTGCTCACGTCCACGTTGGCGGCCTGCAGCTTCACGCCTTCGTCCTGGGCGCGCGCCGCGAGCGGCACCAACGCCAGCAGCAGTGCGCATACGATGATGTTCTTCATTCGGCCCGCACCCCCGCGTGAGTTCCGTGCCGCGCTTTGGTGCGGACACGCTCCGGCACCGGCTTGGGCTGCATGAGCCTGGGCATGGCCGCCGGCCACAGCAGGAATATCAGGCAGTAGCCGAACGGAATCAGCCACGACCACAGCTTGAGGTGCGCAATACTCGGCGCCCAGCTGATCCAGTCGAGCAGCGAGATGATGATCATCACCACCACAAAGGTGCCAACCAAAAAGGCGCGCGAGCGCGGCTTGGAATACACCCAGGCCGTCACGAAGAACAGGAAGTACAGCTCCGATAGCCGCTGGCCGATCTCCGCCCAGAACAAGGTGGCCAGCTGCATGCCGATGTAGCCGAGGACGATGAAGGTCACGGCGAACAGCACCAGCACCCAGCGGTACAGCGGGCCCCGGTAACGGATGGATTTTACCGGGTTGCGGTCAATCCACGGCAGGAAGAACAGGATCACGACGGCCACCAGCAACGCCAACGCGCCCAGTTCCTTGTTGGGGATGGAACGCAGAATCGCGTAGTAGGGTCCGAAATACCACAGCGGGTGGATGTCGGACGGCGTCTTGAGCGGATTGGCGGGCTCGAAATTCGCCGGTTCCAGGAACAGCCCGTGCATGCCGGGCGCGAAGAAAATGATGGCGGAAAAGATCGCGATGAACACGATCACGCCGGTGATGTCCTTGATGGTGTAGTAAGGATGGAACGGAATGCCGTCGAGCGGAATGCCGGTCGCCGGGTCCTTGTGCTTCTTGATCTCCACGCCGTCCGGATTGTTGGAGCCGACTTCGTGCAGCGCGATGAGGTGGAACAGTACCAGGCCAAGCAGCACCAGCGGCACCGCCGCCACGTGCAGCGCGAAGAAACGGTTCAGAGTGATGCCGGACACGCCGAAATCGCCCTTGATCCAGGTTTCGATGGTATTGCCGATGCCGGGAATCGCGCCGAACAATGAAATAATCACGTTCGCGCCCCAGTAGGACATCTGTCCCCAGGGCAGCAGGTAGCCCATGAAGGCTTCGGCCATGAGTGCCACATAGATCAGCACGCCGAATATCCACAGCAGCTCGCGCGGCTTCTTGAAGGAGCCGTACATCACGCCGCGGAACATGTGCAGGTACACCACCACGAAGAACATCGAGGCGCCGACCGAGTGCATGTAGCGCAGCAGCCAGCCCCAGTCGACATCGCGCATGATGTATTCCACCGAGGCAAACGCACCGGTGGCTGAAGGCTGATAGTTCATCGCCAGGAAAATCCCGGTGAGGATCTGGTTGACGAGGATCAGGAGCGCAATCGATCCGAAGAAATACCAGAAATTGAAATTCTTGGGCGCATAGTACTCGGAGACGTGCTTCTTCCAGAACGACGACATCGGAAAGCGCGCGTCAATCCATTCGCGCAGGCCGTGCAGCCAGCCGCCGGTGACATCCAGGTAGTCGCGTTTCAGCTTCGGTTCTTCGGCGCTCATCGAATCCCGCTCCCGGAAAGTTCAGGACTGCACGTGCTCACCACACCAGCGGCCCGGTATAGGTGGAATGCGAGCCGACCGGATTCTCGCCGATGCGCACGACCTTGTCGTTCAAGTAACGGTGCCGCGGCACCGGCAGATTGAGTGGCGCCGGTACGTTCTTGAATACGCGCCCGGCCAGATCGTAGAGCGAGCCGTGGCAGGGACAATGGAAACCACCCGGCCACGTGGGTCCGACGCTGGGGTCACCCGGCTGCGGCACGTACAACGGCGTACAGCCCAGGTGGGTGCAGATGCCGATGACCACGAACAGCTCGGGCTTGATGGAACGCCAGGCGTTTTTGGCGTAAGGCGGTTGCTGGGGCTCTTCGGAATTCGGATCGCGCAGCAGCGGGTCATTCTTGGGCAACTGCGCCAGCGCCGCCTGCGGACGCTGCACCACCCAGGCCGGCTTGTTGCGCCAAATCGCCTTGATGAGCGCGCCCGGCTCGATCTTGCTGAAATCAATGTCGGTAGGCCCGCCGAGCGCCAGGGCCTTGGCGCTGGGGTTCATGGAGGTGACAAACGGCACCGCGGTGACGCATACCCCGATGGCGCCCACCACGACGGTGGCAACGGTGAGGAAATGGCGTTTGCTTTGGTCTATTTCTTCGCTCATTCACCCCGCTCCGTACAAGTCATGCGTCGCGGCCCAGGGGCGGCCGGCCCGTGGGGCGGAAGAATCGGCTGGAATACTTGAAGAGTGCCGCATTATACACAGCCGCTTTGCGGGCCCGCCAGTCTGCATACCCTGGGCTGACCTGACGGCGGCCGCATGCTAGCGTATGCCGATGCGGACTTTGGCGGATGCCCTTTCCTTCGCGTTGCGCGCGGTGGTGGTCGGCCTGGCGATCGCGTTCGTGGTGGTGTATTTCCATCCCTCGCTGCTCACCGGCCCGGGCCGGCTGGCGCCGTACGGCGACGCGGGATCGTATGCCTCCGCGGTGGCGGCGTCTTCCGCGTCGGTCGTGAACGTGTTCAGCGCACGGCGTACGCGCACCCCGCAACTTCCCGGCGCGCCGTTCCGGCGCGGTGATTTCGACAACCTGCCGCCGCGCATCCGCACCCAGACCAGCCTGGGTTCCGGGGTGATCGTCAGCCCCGACGGCTACATACTCACCAATTACCACGTCATCAGCGGCGCCGAAGCCATCCAGGTGGGGCTGGCCGACGGGCGCAGCGCGCCGGCGCGGGTGGTGGGCGTAGATCCGGACACCGACCTCGCGCTCATCAAGATCGACCTGCCGCGCCTGCGGCCCATCGAGATGGGGCGCTCGGACGATCTGCACGTGGGCGATGTGGTGCTCGCCATCGGCGACCCCTATGGCGTCGGCCAGACGGTGACGCACGGTATCGTGAGCGCGCTCGGCCGCAGCCAGCTCGGCCTGAGCACCTTCGAGAATTTCATCCAGACCGACGCCAGCATCAATCCCGGCAACTCCGGCGGCGCGCTGGTCAACGTGCACGGCCGCCTGGTCGGCATCAATACCGCGCTGTTCTCGCCGAACGGCGGCTCCACCGGCATCGGCTTCGCCATTCCGGTAAACCTGGCACGCGGCGTCATGCAGCAGCTCATTGCTTACGGACGCGTGCGCCGCGGCTATCTCGGCGTCGAGCCGCAAGACATCACCCCGCAACTGGCCGCGGCCTTCCGGCTGGACAGCACCGCCGGGATCATCATTACCAGCCTGGCGCCCAACGGTCCGGGGAGCCGTGCGGGCCTGGTGCCCGGCGACGTGATTCAGACGATTGACGGCAAGCCCGTCATCAACAGCCACGATGCACTCGACCGCATCGCCGGCCAGCCGCCCGGCACCGTGGTGACGCTGGACGGGGTGCATCAGGGCAAAGCGTTCAGCGTCAAGGTGAAAATCGCCGAGCGGCCGATCCAGGCCAGCAGTTGACTTCAGCACGCAGCACGCAGCACGCAGCACGCAGCACGCAAGAAAGTTTACGCCGGCACTCTGCGGATTTTCGCGCCCAGTTGGCCGAGCTTTTCCTCGATGGTTTCGTA
>JAGXAZ010000138.1 GCA_018971365.1 Gammaproteobacteria bacterium
GATTGATGGCCATCGCCTCATCCAGTTTGCACGTCAAGGCGTGTCGCTCTGCGTATTTCCCGAGGGCACATTCCGGGTCGAACCAGGCTTGCGTGCCTTCCACCTCGGGACTTTTCTGGCGGCTACGCGCGCCGGCATTCCGGTGGTGCCGGTGGTGATACGCGGAGCGCGCGAAATCCTTCCGGGCGAAAGCCTGTGGCCACGCCCCGGATGGGTTGAAATCGAAGTGCTGGCGCCGATCGTACCGGCGGGCAAGCGCGGCGACGATGCGCGCGCGCTCCGCGATCAGGTTCGCGCCACAATTCTCGCGCACGTGAGTGACCTGGAGCGGGAGCATGCCGAACCGCAGCAAAGGGCGCCGCATCGCCGAGACCCATGAGCACCGAGCCGGCTGCATACCAACAAGACAACCGCCTGCCGAGATGAACCAGCACAATCTGTATAGGCTGATTCCACTGCGCCGGTTCCTGGGCCTTGGCACCCTCGGCCTGTTCATTGCGAGTTGCATCGCACGTCGGCCCGACCAACCCATGCCGGTGCAGTTGCTTCCCGCACCGCAGCAGGCCGCGGATTCTCCGCTGGTCATCGTGTTGCCGGGTATCGGCGACGATCTCCTGGACCTGCAAGACTCCGGCATTGCCGCGGCCATCCAGCACGCCTGGCCGCGCGCCGACGTACTGCTCACCGGCGCGACATTCGGCTATTACCTGCACGGCGGCGTGGGACAGCGCCTGCACAGTGAAATCATTCTGCCGACACGCTTGCAGAGACATCGCGAAATCTGGCTGACGGGCGCTTCCATGGGAGGCATGGGCACACTCCTGTTCGAGCGTCGCTTTCCCGCTGAAGCCAGCGGCTTGGTGCTGCTCGCACCCTACATGGGTGAACCGCGTCTGATAAGAACCATCGCAGCCGCTGGCGGTCCGGGACAATGGAACCCGGGTGCGCCGCCCGCAAGCGTCAACCGGAAAAATTACCAGACCGAGCTGTGGCGCGTGGTGCACGGTTGGGCGCGGCAGCCCGAAACGGCCCGGAATGTATGGCTAGCCGCGGGTACCCGAGACCGGCTTTTACCCGCGGCAAAACTCATGGCGCCGCTCCTGCCGGCCGGTCATTTCCTCGAAATGCCCGGCGGTCATTCCTGGAAAGTGTGGACTGCCGCTGCGACGGAAATCTTCGCACGCATCGCACCGCGGTCACCTGACCAAGTGATCCGGTGCCAATAAAAAAGGCCGCACCAACGGTGCGGCCCTGGTTCCTCTCCCGATTGAGCGTCGTTACCCGCGCGGCGGGCGAGGGCGATTTTCCTTGCCACGATCACCTGAACTCCGGGCCGGAGCGCGTGCCTGAAAGTGCGGTGCGCTCTGGAATGACTCCCGCGCCGGAGCCGCACGCAATTGCTCCGGACGCGGAGCCTCGCGGCGATTCCCGTTCCAATCACGCTGTTCCTCGTGTACCGCGGGCTGACGGGCATTCGCATAGGGATTGCCGTAGTTCATGGCCGGCGGTTGCGGAGGACGCTCCTCGTGCTTGCGTACCGGCGGCGGTGCGAGCCGCGGATTTTCCGCGCGCATCCGTGGCGCCTGGTTGTTCTGCATGGGGCGCATCGCCGGCCGATATTGATTGACGTTGGGTTGCACCGGCTGTACCTGCGGTTCGCGCTCGACGCGTACTTCGTTTCTGACCGCCGGTGGCAATGGATGCGCCTCGCCGCGGTACACGTAACCGGTGCGCCTAGTATTCATACGCACCACATCCGCGCCCGTGAACACGCCCGCCCGCCCGTTGGCCACGATCTGCGGCCGCCCCTGATTGTAAGCAAAGCGCTGTTGCGGCATATTCAGGGCCACGCGCTGCTGCCGCAGTTGCATGGCGGTGGGAGACACGTGCCGTTGCTCCGCATACCTCCGTTGCTCGGGGGTCGGGCGCACCGGGATGCCGCCGACTCCGCCGTTGTAACTCACGCGCACCCCGGTGGTAACCGTGTTACTCACCGGCTGAGTGTAAGTATTGTGTATGTAAGTGATGTTCACATTGGTGACGGCGCGGTTGTAATAGAACGAGTTCCCCCGCCAATAGCCGCCCCAGTAGCCGAGACCGTTGTACCCGTAGCCGTAATCAATGCCGCCGTAGAATCCCACGGTCGGACCCCAGTAACCCGCGTGCCACCAGTAGTAACCGCCGTCCCAGGCCCAATAACCGGGGGTCCAGAACAGACCGACTGCCGGCGCCAGCACCCAGGTTCCCGGCACCCAGTAATAGCCGTAGGGACCGTAGGCCCAATAACCGGGCGTCCACATGTAGCCGATGCCGGGACAAATCGGTTGCGGGTACCAGGGAATGGGTGGTGGTGCAAAACCAACCGAGATGTTCAGATAGACCTGCGCCGAGGCTGTGCCCGGGACGGCCATCAGGGGTACGGCCAGGGCCGTCACCATCAGGAATGCCGTGAGGATCCGTTTCATGTTGCGCCCTCCTACGAATGGTCTTGCCAGGAACAACGCATGCCACACAGGAAGAGTTTACTGCGTGCACGCGTCTGCAACATTAAAACCGGGTAATCCGGACCCCTGGTTACACTTTGTTACAGGCTGCGGCCGTCGAAGTGATTGACCTTGAGCGCGCCGATATCCACCCCTTCGAGACAGCGCACATTGACCGCCACCATATCCTTGCCCTCCTTGTCCTTGGCCATGCCGAAAGGCGCGCAGCCGCAATTCGGGCAGAAGTAATGTTTGATGCGGTGCTTGTTGAAGGTGTAGAACTTCATGCTGGATTCCGGGCTCTTGAGTTTCAGCCGGGGACGCGGCAGGAACCACATTAGATGCCCGCGCCGCTGGCAAATCGAGCAATTGCACGCCGTCACCGGCCCCGGCTCGGCCTCGACTTCGTAACTGATATTTCCGCAATGACAACTGCCTTGGTAAATCATGTACTACTCCCGGCTAGCCCCGATTATGAAGATTAGTTTCACCGCAGCGAAGTCGATGAAATTAACGATCATACCGGGCAAATAAATTGGGTCTAAATAACGCTCATATAACCCTTGCTGCAGCCCCGCGTTGGTTTGAAGTGCGGGAGTAGGCAGCCCGGATCGTCGCTACGAGCTGTCGGAGCGCCGAGTCGAGGGGCGAGCGCTTTCGCCACACGAGCGTAATGGTCCGCTTGGGTACCGGCTGCGCGAAGGGTCGGATCGAAAGCTCGGCACGCTTTGCCTCAACCGCTACCGCAAGCTCGGGAAGCAACGTCACACCCGCGCCACCGGCGACCATCTGCGCGAGCGTCGAGAGGCTCGTCGCGCGGAACTCGAGCTCGTGGGCCTTTGCACCTGAGCAGAACGCGAGCGCCTGTTCTCGGAAGCAGTGTCCATCGTCGAGGAGCAGCACGCTCACGTCCTTCAGCTCCGAGGCCATCGCAGGCGAGGTCTTTGCCCCGAGCGGATGACCAACCGGTGTAGCGAGGACGAACGGATCCGGTCCGACGATCCCGCGCTCGACATCACCGATATCGGCCTCCAGCGCCAGGAGCGCAGCGTCGAGCATACCCGCCTCGAGACTCCGCAGAAGAACCTGCGTCTTGTCCTCAACCCAAAGAACGGTCAGGCGCGGGTAAGCCTTGCGCAACGCCGCAGTCAGGCGCGGCAGCAGGTATGACGAGATCGTGGGTATGACGCCGATCCGCAGGGTGCCCGAGAGCGGGTCGCGGGAACGGTGCGCAAGCTCCTCAAGATCGTCGGTCTCGCGCAGGATGAGCCGGGCATGCTTGATGAGCTCACGCCCGGCAGCGGTGACCAGCACCCGCCGTTGGTCGCGCTCGAAAAGCCGCACGCCAAACGCTTGTTCCATGTGCGCGAGTTGTGCGCTCAGCGAGGGCTGTGAGACATGACAGAGCTCGGCCGCTTTGCGAAAGCTGAGCCACTCGGCGACCGCGACCGCGTACTGGAGCTGCCTCAGGGTGAAGGGATGCGCTCCCAGGTTCATAGTCACAGCCTATCATCTTCATCCAAACGATGTCTTGGACAAATCACTCCAATCCCGGCATCGTGAGCCTCGGACGTGCGCAAGCAGGTGCACGTGAAAGGAGATAAACCTATGTCAATCGAAGCGAAGTGCCCGATCAATCACGTTGCCGGCTCCGGCCCCACGAACCGCGACTGGTGGCCTCATCGGTTGCGCGTGGACCTGCTGAGCCGGAATTCGTCCAAGTCCGATCCGATGGGTCCGGACTTCAACTACGCCAAGGAATTCAAAAGTCTCGACTACGCGGCGCTCAAAAAAGATCTCGCCGCACTCATGACCGACTCCCAAGACTGGTGGCCGGCGGACTTCGGTCAT
>JAGXAZ010000019.1 GCA_018971365.1 Gammaproteobacteria bacterium
GCGGCTACATGGCCGGCCTGATCGGCTCATCCAACAGCCCGCTGTCCGGTATCGGCATCCTGGTGGTGGTGATTGCCGCGCTGCTGCTGGTGCTCGGCGTGAAATCGCATCTGCCGCCCGAAGCCGGCAAGGCGCTGGTGGCGTTTGCGTTATTCATCACTTCGGTGGTGTTTGCCGTGGCCTCGATCGCCAACAACAACCTGCAGGATCTCAAGACCGGCCAGTTGGTGGACGCCACGCCGTCCAAACAGCAGTGGGCACTGGTGATCGGCGTAATTGCGGGTGCGCTGATTATTCCGCCGGTGCTCGACTTGCTCAGCAAAGCCTACGGTTTTCTGGGCGCTCCCGGCGTCAACCCGGCCCACGCGCTGCCCGCGCCGCAGGCGGGATTGATTTCGGCGCTGGCGCAGGGCGTGATCCAGAACAACATTGACTGGTCGCTGATCGGCATCGGCGGCGCCATCGGTGTGGCCAGCATCCTGCTCGACGAAGGCCTCAAGCGTACCGTGAAACGGGTGAGCCTGCCGCCGCTCGCCGTCGGTTTGGGAATTTATCTGCCGACCTCGACCACGCTGATGGTAGTGGTCGGCGCGCTCGTGGGCGCCTGGTTCAATCGCCGCGCGGACCGGGCACCGAAGCCTGAAGCCACCAAACAACTCGGCACGCTGCTGGCTTCCGGTCTGATCGTAGGGGAGAGCCTGCTGGGCGTGATCTTTGCCGCCGCAGTGGCGTTCTCCGGCAATGCTTCGCCTATCGCACTCGTCGGCCCGCGCTTTGCCGACGCCGGTCTGTGGATCGGCGGCGTCGTGTTCATAGCGACAATTGTCGTTCTGTACCGCTGGATCGCGCAGCTCGGACGTGATTAAGCCTTAGAGCGCTTTGGTGCGACGATAATTATTCGGCGTGCCTGAAATCCCCCCCCAACACCCCCCTTTTGCAAAGGGGGAAGCGCTTTGCGCGCGGGGGATTTGGCACGGGTATTCATTTTGCCGGCGGTCTAAGTCAACGGTGTCATGCAGACTGGGTCGCGCGACGGCTCAAACCTGACGTTCGCAGATCAAGAACGCTGGGTATGCTGCGTTCTTGGGTCTGCGTGGTGAGCTATGACACGCGGGGCACCACCGGCCGTACGGCGCCGGTGCCCATAGTTTCGCGTGTCAGCGGAGCGCCCGCCGATTGCAGGGCTGCGCGTTGTTCATTCAATCGCACCCGCAGCGTGCAATCCTCGTAATGCGCGAGCTTTTGGAACACCGGCAGGCTTTGCATGCGTGCCACGAACGCGGCCACCCGCGGCCAGCGCGCGGCATCAATCTCGTACTTTACAAACGCAGCGGTGCGGAAATAGCAGGCGATGCTGATGTCGGCAATGGAAATGCTGCCAAAGAGGAATCCCTGCACCGGCAGCAGGCCTTCGAGGTAGTCGAGGGCGGCGGGAATCTCCACGTCGCGCGCCCGGTCCACCACCGCCTGGTCGGGCGGCTCGCCGGTGGTGCGCTTGCGTATCGAGAGCTGATAGAACAGGCGCCAGAGCAAGCCATCGGCCAAACGGGTGTCGGCGTATTCCTCAATCCAGCGCGCTTTGGCGCGCACACCAATATCCTGCGGATACAGCGCAGGCGCCGGATGCTTGTCTTCGAGATATTGGCAGATCACCGAGGAATCGTTCAGCACCAGCTCGCCATCTAATAACACCGGCACACGTTTCAGCGGACTGAGCCGCGCGAACTCCTCGTTGCCCACGAAGGGCGCGATGGGGTCAATCTCGTATTTCAGGCCCTTGAGTTCCAGGCACACCAGTACCTTGCGCACGTAGGGCGACAGGTAACTGCCGATGACTTGCAGGGACATGGGCGGCTCCCGGTTCGTTTACAGCTCGTCCAGCTCTTTCTCGAGCTCCGGCAGAATCTGAAACAAATCCCCGACCAGTCCGATGTCGGCGACCTGGAAGATGGGCGCGTCCGGGTCCTTGTTGATGGCGACGATGGTGCGCGCGTCCTTGATGCCGGTGAGGTGCTGAATGGCGCCGGAGATGCCCACGGCGACGTACAGCTCCGGCGCGATGATCTTGCCGGTCTGGCCCACTTGCAGGTCGTTGGACACGAAGCCAGCGTCCACCGCCGCACGCGAGGCGCCCACGGCCGCGTGCAGCTTGTCGGCCAACTTGTAGATCACCGCGAAGTTTTCCTTGCTGCCCACACCGCGGCCGCCGGAAACCACGCGCGGCGCGGATTGCAGATCGGGCCGGTCGCTCTTCTCGGCTTTGAGTCCGACGAAGCGCGTGTGCGCCGGTACCGCCGCATCGGTGGTCACCGATACGATTTCTGCAGTACCGCCCGTGCCGCACTCTTGCCAGGACGCCGTGCGCACCGTCGCGAGGATGCAGGGCGCGGCGGGTGCCTTCACCGTGACGATGGCATTGCCCGCGTACATGGGCCGCTCGAACGTGGTAGCGTCAATTACATTCATCACGTCGCTTACCTGCTGCACGCCGAGCAGCGCCGCGGCGCGCGGCAGCAGGTCTTTGCCAAACGTGGTCGAAGGCGCGAGCACGTGGGTGTAATCCTTCGCGAGTTTCGCAATCTGCGGCGCCAGTACCGCCGCAAGTTGATGCGCGTTCTCGGCACGCTCCACTTTCAACACGCGCTTCACACCTTTGAGTTTCCCCGCTGCAGTTGACACCGCTGAGGCGTTCACAGCGAACACCGCCACGTCAATTTCGCCGCCGATGGCAAGCGCGCAGTTCACCGCGCGCGCCGTGGAAGCATTGAGTGTTTTGCCGTCGTGTTCGGCAACGACAAGAATCTTGTTCATAAATTATGCTCAGAAAAATTATAGATTTTGGACGAGGACAAGGCGCAGTGCGCGCGAGGAGCGGAGTTAACACCTAAGTTAATGAGCATCCGAGCAAGCACTGCAACGCAGTAATCGGACAAAAGATAAATTTTTATGGGCACAACTACAGCACTCCCCGTTCTTTCAGTGCGCTAATTAGTGCCGGTACGTCGGCCACTTTTTTACCCCCGACCCGCTGCGGCGGAGGTGCATAGTTCGTAATTTCAAGCTCCGGCGCCTTGGCAACGCCCAGATCATCCAGTTTGAGAGTTTGCAAAGGCTTGCTGCGGGCTTTCATGATGTCCGGCATCTTCACGAAGCGCGGCGTGTTGAGCCGCAGGTCCGTGGTCACCACCGCCGGCAGGTCCACCGAAATGGTTTCGAGACCCGCATCCACCTCACGTGTGACCGTGAGAGTCTTGTCCTTTAATTCCACTTTGGAAGCGAAAGTCGCCTGCGGACGGTCCCAGAGGGCCGCCAGCATCTGGCCGGTCTGATTGCAGTCATCGTCAATCGCCTGCTTGCCCAGAATTACAAGATCGGCATTCTCCCGTTTGGTCAGTTCATGAAAGATGCGCGCCACCATGAGCGGCTGCAGAACTTCGCCGGTTTCCACCAGCACCGCGCGGTCCACGCCCATGGCCAGCGCCGTGCGCAATTGTTGCTGCACTTCCGCCGGCCCAATGGACACCGCCACCACTTCAGCCTGCATGCCCTTTTCGCGGATGCGCAATGCTTCTTCCAGCGCGATCTCGTCGAAAGGATTGATGGAGAGCTTCACGCCGTCGGTATTGACGCCGCTGCCGTCCTTCTTGACCTGCACGCGCACCGAAAAATCAATTACGCGTTTAATACCAACCAAGATCTTCATTTCGACACTCGCAGTAATGTAATGGCAATAGTAAGTCTGAATCTCACAAAAGCGAGGGCTGAAGTGTCAAGGGTGAGGAGTTTGTGCCGGGGTGGGAATTTTGCCTTTCTGGCCTCACCCCTCACGCCTCGCTTCCTCACCGCTCATAAATTCTGATAATTCGGCCCCGAGCCGCCTTCCGGCGTGGTCCAGAGGATGTTCTCGTAGGGGTCCTTGATGTCGCAGGTTTTGCAGTGCACGCAGTTGGCGGCATTGATCTGCAGGCGCTTGACGCCGTTTTCCTCGACCATTTCATAAACCTGTACCGGGCAGAAGCGGGTGCAGGGGTTGTCGTATTCCGTGGCGCAGCGGCCCACACATATATTGGTATCCGGCACCTTGAGGTGGGCCGGCTGATGCTCATCGTGACGGGTGGCGGCGAAAAACACGGAAGAGAGCCGGTCTTTGGGCGGCAACGTGCGAGTGACGTAGTCTTCGGTTTCGGGCGCGCGCTCGCCGAGCTTGTTCAGGCTCTTCCAATCCGCGTGATTCTTCAGGGTCCAAGGCAGCTTGCCGAGCGTAACGGTTTCCAGCGCGGCGTAAAGCAGGCCGGACCACAGGCCCTTGTGGAATCCGGGACGGATATTGCGGACTTTGTGCAGCTCGCGCGCCGAAGGCGATGCGCGCCAGCGGGCATCGAAACCCTCGCTGCTGCCGTGCTCGACCAGATGTTCCGCGGCGAGCATGCCGGAGCGCAGCGCCATGTGCGTGCCTTTGATTTTTGGCACGTTCATGGTGCCGGCGGCATCGCCCACCAGCAACGCGCCCGGCATCTCCAGTTTTGGCAACGATTGCAGTCCGCCTTCGATGAGCGCGCGACTGCCGGCGGAAATGATCTCGCCGCCTTCCAAGAGTGGTTTCACGCTGGGATGATGCTTGAATTGCTGGAACGCCTCGAAAGGTTTGAACTCCGGGTCTTCGTAATCCAGTCCCGCGACGAAGCCCACGTACATGCGATCCTGATCCAGATGATACAGAAAACTTCCACCGTAGGGCTTGGAATCCAACGGCCAGCCGACACTGTGCTGCACGTAGCCGGGTTTGACACGGCCCGCCGGCAGCTGCCACAGCTCCTTGAAGCCGATGCCGTAGGTTTGCGGCGAGCATTCCGCGTTGAGCTTGAATTCATGGATCAATTGCTTGCTGACGCTGCCGCGGCAGCCTTCTGCGAGCACCGTGACGGCCGCGTGGATGTCCACACCGGCGGCGAAGTTCGGCCCCGGCGTGCCGTCCTTGTTGAGGCCCATGTCGCCACAGCGCACGCCGATCACTTTGCCGTTTTCGATGAGCGGCGCGGCGGCCGGGAAGCCCGGAAACACTTCCACGTCCAAAGCTTCCGCCTGCTGCGCGAGCCACGCACACAGGCTGCCGAGGGAAATGATGACATTGCCGCGATTGCGCATCTGTGGTGGCGTCGGCAGCTTGATACGCCGGTTCTTGGTGAGCAGCACGAATTCGTCTTTGGCCGCCGGCACGCAGATCGCGGGCGGAGTCTTGCGCCAGTCCGGCAGCAGTTCGTCCAGCGGTGCCGGTTCCATCACGCAACCGGAAAGGATATGCGCACCCACCATCGAGCCTTTCTCCAGCAGGCAGACACGGCTCTCGGGCTTCAATTGCTTAAGGCGGATGGCGCAGGCAAGCCCTGCGGGGCCGGCGCCCACGATCACCACGTCATAAGTCATGATTTCGCGCTGGATTTGCATGCTACGTGTCTGTTTTCTCGGCACCGATTCCAGGATTACCAGGTCATTTTAAACGATTCGCGTTGATATTCCCGCGAAGCACGCGGGCGTTGCCACCGGCATGCAGGTATTCGAATTCCTCGGACTGCATTCGACAGCCAAGCGTGGAACCCATCGGCTATTGCGCGGGATGAATGACCGAGCGCGTGGCGCCGAAAAAATCCGCCAGCGCGTCCAGATGCCGGTTGATCTGCGTCGCGTCCAGCGGCATGCGGTCGGCAATCACGCTTTCGAGATCGAGCAGCCCGCGTGCCGCGAATCCCATGAGCGTGACCAGTTCGCCACGCAGATGATCTGATACGCCTACGAGCTCAACCTCACGATTGATGATTTCCGGGTAGGCATGCAACGAGAAGGGCGCCGCGCCGATTCCGGCAAATGCCGCCCGGCCGCGTACCGCAAGGACTGCAACCGCCTGTGCCTGGGTCGCGGGCACGCCGGCAAATTCGAGCGCCACGTCCACGCCTGCCCCATGCGTAAGTGCACGCAGTTGTTCGGCGGGCGGGCCGTCGGCCGGATACACGGGCACTGCCCCAAACTGCGCCGCGGCCCGCAGTTTTTCCCTGGATGTATCCACCGCGTAAATCTCGGCGGCACCGCCGATGCGTGCGAGCTGTATCGCAGACAGGCCCAGGCCACCGGCGCCGAACACCGCGACGCGCTCGCCCGCTGCAAACCGCGCCTTGTGCAGCGCATGAAATGCCGTGGCGCTCGAGCACATCATGATTGCCGCGGCATCGAGGCTCACCGCTTCCGGCACCGTGATCGCATTGGCCGCGGGCACCACGACAAATTCCGCGTAGCCGCCCTGCAGATGCTTGCCGAACATCCTGCCGGTCGTGCAAAACTGCTCCAGGCCGCGGACGCAGTACTCACATTGACCGCAGCTGCGCAGGTAGTGGATCGCCACGCGGCTGCCGAGCGAGATGCCGCTGACCGACGCGCCCAGCTTTACAACCGTGCCTGCGATTTCATGACCCAGGGTGATGGGAAGAAAGCTGACGTCCGACGTGCCGGCCCGGTAATGAGCGTCGGAATGGCAGATGCCAGCGGCCTCGATCCTGACCAAAACCTCATGCGCGCCCGGCGCCGGCGTCGGCACCTCGCGCGCCTCCAGGGGTGCGCCGGTCCGGATTAGCTGAACCGTTTTCATGAATGGAATAAATGTTCTCAGCCGCGAAAGGAAATTGGCCCCGTACAGTATTTCATTTCGGTTGCATCCTTATGGCGCCGTCGAGTCGGACGGTCTCGCCATTGAGCATCACGCTCTCGCAGATCTGCTGTACCAGCTGCGCGTATTCCTCCGGTTTGCCGAGCCGCGAGGGGAAGGGCACCTGTGCGCCGAGCGATTTCTGCACTTCCTCCGGCATGCCGGCCATCATCGGCGTCCAGAAGATGCCGGGCGCGATGGTCATGACGCGGATGCCGAAGCGCGCGAACTCGCGCGCGATCGGCAAGGTCATGCCGACAATACCGCCCTTGGAAGCGGAATACGCCGCCTGACCGATCTGGCCCTCGAACGCCGCCACCGAGGCGGTGTTCACGATCACGCCGCGTTCGCCTTCGGCATTCGGTGCATTGTGCTGCATGACGTTGGCCGCGGCCTTGATGAGATTGAAAGTGCCGACCAGATTCACGTGGATAGTTTTGGCAAAGAACTCCGTGGCCATCGGACCTTCCTTTCCGAGTGTGCGGCCCGCACCCAGGATACCCGCGCAGTTCACCGCGAGCTGCAAACTGCCGAAAGCCGCCTTGGCTTTTTCTACTGCGGCGGCGACTTCCTTTTCCGATGACACGTCGGTCTTGATGAATAGCGCGTGGGTGCCGAGCTTCCTCGCGGCTTCGGCGCCGTGCTGCTCGTTCACATCCAGCATGGCGACCTGGCCACCGGCCTTCACGATGCGCTCGCAGGTGGCGAGACCCAGGCCCGACACGCCACCGGATACGATGGCGTGGATTTTTTCAAATTTCATTGGCTGATTCCTGTTCCAGTAACTTTAGTGTGAGACTTGAATGAACGGAAAGCGCAGCTGAGGTTAACGGCACCATTGCGCCAGAGTGTGAACTTATCCGCTTCGTGCCTGATTCGCAACTGCATTGGCGGCCGCGGCGATCTTGGCCTGATCGCCGAGATAGTAGTGTTTGACTGGTTTGAAATGCCGGTCGAACTCATAGACCAGTGGAATTCCGGTGGGAATGTTCAGCGCGACGATATCCTCGTCGCTTATTTTGTCGAGATGCTTGACCAGCGCGCGCAATGAATTGCCGTGGGCGGCAATGATGATGCGCTTTTCGGTGCGCATCGCCGGCAGGATGTCGGATTCGTAGTAGGGCACGAAACGCGCCACGGTGTCGGCCAGCGATTCGGTGGCGGGACGCGCAGCGGGCTTCAGTCCGCTGTAGCGCGGATCGAAATTGGGGTGGCGCGCATCGTTATCAGCCAGCGCCGGCGGGCGCACGGCGTAGCTGCGCCGCCAGAGCTTGACCTGCTCCGCGCCGTATTTCTGCGTCATTTCCGCCTTGTTGAGGCCCTGAAGCGCGCCGTAGTGGCGTTCGTTCAGCCGCCAGCTTTTCTCCGTCGGAATCCACATCAGGTCGAGGTCGTCGAGTACGGTCCAGAGCGTGCGGATGGCGCGCTTGAGCACCGAGGTGTAGGCGAGATCGAAGCCGAATCCCGCTTCCTGCAACAAGCGTGCCGCTTCGTGCGCTTCGGCCAGACCTTCCGGCGCGAGGTCCACGTCGGTCCAGCCGGTGAAGCGGTTTTCCTTGTTCCATTCACTCAGGCCGTGGCGCAGCAGTACCAGCTTTATCATGACGCCCCCGTGTGGGCTGTTTGCAGCTTTTGTTCCCGCGCGTGGCGCTCGAAGGCCAACTGGATCAATCGGTCAATGAGTTCAGTATAAGAGATGCCGGACAGGCCCCAGAGCCGCGGATACATGCTGATCTTGGTGAAGCCGGGAATGGTGTTGATTTCGTTCACCAGCAGCGTGCCGTCGGGCTTGAGGAAGAAATCCACGCGCCCCATGCCCTCGCAGTTGAGCGTGTTGAAAGTCCGGATGGCCAGTTCCTGCACGCGTTTGGTGGTATCCGCATCCAGCCTGGCCGGCGCTTCCAGTTTTGCGCCGTGCTCGTCAATGTATTTTGCTTCGTAATCGTAGAACTCGTGGGTAGGAATGATCTCGCCCGGCACCGAGGCGACGGGTTTGTCGTTGCCAAGCACCGCACATTCGATCTCGCGGCCCCGGATGGCTTCTTCCACGAGAATTTTGCTGTCATAGTGGAAAGCTTCCGCGACTGCTTTCTCGAAACTGACCTTGTCTTTTGCCTTGCTGATACCCACCGACGAACCGAGATTGGCCGGCTTCACGAATACCGGCAATCCCAGCGAACGAGTCGCGCTGTCGAAATCCGGGCGCTGGTTGTGGCGGAACACCAGAAATTTCGGCAGCGGAATACCGGCCTCACGCAGCAAACGCTTCATCACGTCCTTGTCCATGCCCACCGCCGAGCCCAGTACGCCCGCGCCCACGAAGGGCACGTTGGCGAGTTTCAAAAGTCCCTGAATGGTGCCGTCTTCGCCGAAGGGGCCGTGCAGGATGGGAAACACAACATCCACGGACTGATCGAGATGGCCGCTGTTCAGGCTGGTGAGCCGGCCTTCACTCTGCGGCACGAGCGCCACGCTTTCGCTGCTGGCCTTGTTGAGCGCGATGAGTTTGGGATCGGAGCTGTTCAGCAGAAAGCGCGAGGGCTCATTCATGAGCCAGCGGCCGGTCTTGTCTATTCCGATCAGCACCGGCTCGTATTTGTTCTTGTCGAGCGCGTCAATCACGTTCTTGGCGGACAGCAGCGAAATCTCGTGCTCTGCGGATTTCCCGCCGAACAATATCCCCACCCGGATTTTTTTCACTTGTGATTGTCCAGAGTGCGTGCATCCCGGCGGGAATCCGCGGGGATACGTCCCAGTTTGCTTTCGGGCTGATGGGCCAGCGCTTCGCTGATGAAGCGCCCGGCCGCCAGCAGTTTATCCATGTCCACGCCGGTTTCAATGCCCATGCCTTCGAGCATGAACAGCACGTCTTCGGTGGCGACATTGCCGGTCGCGCCCTTCGCGTAGGGACAGCCGCCGAGACCGGAAGTGGAGCTGTCCACTACCGCCACACCCAGCTCGAGGCAGGCATGGATGTTCGCCAGCGCCTGACCATAGGTGTCGTGGAAATGCACCGCGAGCTTTTGCATCGGCACTACCGCAGCCGCGGCGGCCAGCATGCGTTGCGCCTTCACGGGCGTGCCCACGCCGATGGTGTCGCCCAGTGAAATTTCATGACAGCCGAGATCGGCAAGCCGCTTCGCCACACTTGCCACCGCTTCGGGCTTTATCGGGCCTTCGTAAGGACAGCCGATGACGGTGGAGATGTAACCGCGTACCCTCACATCATGCTTCGCGGCCAGCGCCATTACCGGCTTGAAGCGCTCGATGGATTCGGCGATGGACGCGTTGATGTTCTTGTGGTTGAAGGTCTCGGATGCCGCCGTGAAAATCGAGACCTCTTTCGCGCCCGCCGCCAGCGCGCGCTGCATGCCTTTCTCGTTCGGCACCAGCACTGGATAGGATACGCCGCGCTTTTTCTCGATGCCGCGGAAAACCTCGTCCGCGTCCGCGAGCTGCGGAATCCATTTCGGACTGACGAAACTGGTGGCCTCGATGGTCTTTAAGCCCGTTTGTGTCAGACGGTTGATGAACTCGATCTTCACCGCCGCAGGCACGATGGCCTTTTCGTTCTGCAAGCCGTCGCGCGGACCGACTTCGACGATTTTTACTTGTTTGGGGAAAGGTGAATTCATTGAATCTGTAACTCTTTTAGCTGAAATCATGATGTCTTTGGTTTGGCGAATTTCTTTGATAGAAAGCCCATTTCGTAAACCGTTCTTAGTAATTGAGCTGTGAACTGCAAAGTTCCTTCAGCGCGTTGTCTGTCGGAAGCGGGAAGTTTGTGATTTGCTTCATTTCCATGATCTTTGATTAGCACCACCCATTCTTTCATGGGGGGAGTGACATATCCTTCATGTTCGAGAAAATCTATATATGCTGCAAAAGGCTCTCTTTCGTTTGCGCCTTTATCAACGGCTATGTGCATCAATATCTTTCTGCACATGCCTTCCGAAGCCGTATTGGCATTTACCGAAAGACATTGTCGAGCTTCTTTGTAAGCAGCCGAGACGTCATCTGGTAAACCTTCGATTACAGGCCCGTATGCAAGGCCCGGATAATAATTTTGATCGTCGGCAAGTACAGACGCATCGTGACAAGCGGAGCATTGCAGCCAATAAATAAAGCCTCCTTCCCTCCTATTGACAGCCGCTATTATTGCTCCGGATACATCTCTGCCGCAGTGGCCGCATGTAAACTTGTGCCACCCGCTAGCATCATGACCTGTGGGCTTAGCTACAGTACTGTGTCCAAACGTATGGGCTGTCATTGCCGTTTCCTCATGGAATTGCCTTAATTTCCACCAGCACCGAGTCCGCTTCCACCATCTCGCCCTCCTTGCAGAGCACGGCTTCGATCTTGCCGGCCATCGCCGCCTTGAGCGTGTATTCCATCTTCATGCCTTCCAGCACCATGAGCGACTGACCGGGCTGCACGGTGTCGCCGGCCTTCACGTGCACCGCGACCACGCGACCCGGCATGGGACTTGCGGGATGGGTGGCGGTGTCCGCGTGTCCGACGGCCTTGGGCGCAAATGGCGAGCCAAGTGTGAAGTTGAAGGCTTCGCTGCCCAACGCGATCTGGAACTCATCGCCATGCCGCAGCACTTGAGCCGTGCAGGGCTCGTCATCCAGTGAGAATCGCGGCCACTCGCTGTCCGCGCGGCTCACGCGGACTTGCTGCTGCTGGCCGTGAACGTCCAGGCTGAAGCCGGCCGGTCCGCCGTTGATGCGCAGCGCGTATTCCGCGCCATCGCTTGTGCGCGCCAGAAGACGCCGGCCGTGCGTGCCGTCCACGCGCCAGCCGTCGGCCCGCCATGGACCGGTAACGGCATTTTGCCCGGCAAGCTTGCTGATTACCGCTGCCGCCATCGCCGCCGGCGTGGGCGCGGGACGGGCGAGCAGGGTGTTCAATTCGCGTTCGATGAAACCGGTATCAAAGCGGCCGGCTGCAAACTCAGGGTGCCGCGCAATGCCGCGCAACAGTGGCAGGTTGGCCACCATGCCGAACACCGCGGTGTGCGCCAGCGCCTCACGCAGACGGCTCACGGCTTCGGCGCGGTCCTTGCCGCTGACGCTGATCTTGGCAATCATAGGATCGTAAAAAATGCCGATCTCGTCGCCGCTGCGCACACCGGTGTCCACGCGCGCGAACGCCTGCCCGGGTATGGCAAACGCCTCGATGCGGCCGGTCACCGGCAAAAAACCCTTGGCGGCGTTCTCCGCGTACAGACGCACTTCGATGGCGTGGCCGTGTTGCTTGATCTGATTCTGGGTGAGCGGCAGCGGCTCGCCTCCCGCCACCCGCAACTGCCATTCCACCAGATCGAGTCCCGTGGTTTCCTCGGTGACCGGATGTTCAACTTGCAGGCGTGTATTCATCTCCATGAAATGGAACGACCGGTCGGCGCCCACGATGAACTCGATGGTACCGGCATTCACGTAGTTCACGGCACGCGCGGCGGCGACCGCCGCTTCGCCCATTTTCCGGCGCATGTCTGCATCCAGGAACGGCGAAGGGGTTTCCTCCACGACTTTCTGGAAACGGCGCTGCAACGTGCATTCACGCTCGAACACGTGAACCACGTTGCCGTGACTGTCGCCGAACACCTGGAACTCGATATGCCGCGGCTGCCGGAGGTATTTCTCCAGCAGCACGTGGTCGTCGCCAAAAGCATTATTGGCTTCGCGCTTCGCGGTCGCCAGCGCTTCCCTGAATTCACCGGCGGCACGCACCACATGCATGCCCTTGCCGCCTCCGCCCGCGGAAGGCTTGATCAGCAGCGGGAATCCCAACTGCCGGGCTTCCGCTTCGAGTTTTTTCAGACTCTGATCTTTACCGTGATAACCGGGCGTGACCGGCACGCCGGCTTTTCCCATCAGCGTGATCGCGGCGGCTTTGGATGCCATGGCGTCCATGCTCTCGGGGGAAGGTCCGATGAACACGACGCCGGCCTTCAGGCAGCGGCGCGCGAATTCGCTGTTTTCCGACAGAAAGCCGTAGCCGGGATGAATGGCCTGCGCGCCGGTTTGTTTGGCTGCCGTGAGAATGTGCTCCATGTTGAGGTAGGAATCCGCCGCTTTCGCCGGGCCGATGTGCATCACTTCGTCCGCCATCTGCACGTGCAGGGCGTGGCGATCCGCATCGGAATACACCGCCACAGTGGCGATACCCAGCCGTTTGCAGGTACGTATGACACGGCAGGCAATCTCGCCGCGGTTGGCAATGAGTATTTTCTTGAACATCATGATTGGCTGCTTTCGGAAGGCGTCAAGCTGAGCTTCGTTATTTGGTCCATTTGGGCGGACGTTTTTCAAGAAACGCAGATAAGCCTTCCTGGCCCTCCTCGGACACGCGCAATTGTGCGATGAGTTGCGCGGTTTTCTGCTTGAGTGCGCGGCGCGCGGACACCGAAGCCGCGGCGTTCGCCGCAATCATTTCCTTGCAGGCGATGAGCGCTTTGGTTCCGCCCTTGAGCAGCAGTGCCACTTCCCGTTCGACCGCGTCGTCCAGTCCACCGGCGGGTACCACCTCGTGGACCAGGCCGATGCTCCGCGCCTGCGTGGCACTGATAGCTTCCGCGGTCAGGAAATAGCGCCGTGCCTGATGCGCGCCGATGGCGGCGATGACGTAGGGCGAAATGACCGAGGGCACGAGCCCCAGCCGCACTTCACTCAGACAGAATTTCGCGGTGTCCGCCGCAATGGCAATGTCGCAGCAGGCCACGAGACCCACGCCGCCGCCATACACGGCGCCATTGACGCGTGCGACGGTGGGTTTGCGCAGCGTATTCAGCACATCCATGAGCTCGGCGAGTTTCAGCGCATCCTCGATGTTCTCCGCCTCGCTGAACTGCGCCATGGAACGCATCCAGTCGAGATCCGCGCCCGCAGAGAACGACTTGCCCGCGCCGGTCAGAATTACGATGCGCGTGCCGCTGTCATTGTTGAGCTGAGCTAGTTTCTGCATCAGTTCGGCGATGAGCGCGGCGTCGAAGGCGTTGTGCTTCGCCGGGCGGTTGAGCGTGAGTGTCGTCACGCCGCGGGGGTCAGTTTGCAAGAGTACGCTTTCAGGCATTATTCATTCCTCGCAATGTGGGAGCGGTCGTATCGGCCGCGATTCAAAATCGGAAATCGCGGCGAATAGCGCCGCTCCCACAGGGCCATCGTTCCCACAATCAGGGATTACATGCGGAAAACGCCGTAGCGGCTGCCCGCTTCCAGTGGGGCGTTTTCGGCGGTGGCGAGCGCCAGGCCGAGCACGCGGCGGGTGTCGGCGGGATCAATGATGCCGTCGTCCCAGAGGCGCGCGCTGGCGTAGTAGGGATGGCCCTGAGATTCATACTGCGCGCGCAGCGGCTGCTTGAAGGCTTCTTCTTCGCTCTTGGTCCATTTGCCGCCTTTGGCTTCGATGCCGTCGCGTTTGACGGTGGCGAGCACCGAAGCGGCCTGTTCGCCACCCATGACGGAAATGCGCGCGTTCGGCCACATCCACAGAAAGCGCGCGCCGTAGGCGCGGCCGCACATCGCGTAGTTGCCGGCGCCGAAGCTGCCGCCGATGAGCACGGTGAATTTCGGCACTGTGGCGCAGGCCACGGCCATAACCATCTTGGCGCCGTCCTTGGCGATGCCGCCGTGTTCGTATTTCTTGCCGACCATGAAGCCGGTGATGTTCTGCAGGAATACCAGCGGAATGCGGCGCTGTTCGCAAAGCTCGATGAAATGCGTGCCCTTGAGTGCGGATTCCGAAAACAGGATGCCGTTGTTGGCGATGATGCCGACGGGGTAACCGTGAAGGTGCGCGAAGCCGGTCACCAGCGTTTTGCCGTAAAGTGCCTTGAATTCCTGGAACTCGGAGCCGTCCACGAGACGCGCGATGATTTCGTGCACATCGTAGGGATAGCGCGTGTCCTGCGGTACGATGCCATATATCTCGTCGGCTGGATGACGCGGTTCCGCGGGTTCGCGTTTCGTCAGCCAGTTGGGGCGCGTGTAGTTGAGATGCGCGACGATGTTGCGTGCGATCGCGAGCGCGTGCGCATCGTTTTCCGCCAGGTGATCGGTGACGCCGGAAATCTTGCTGTGCACCTCGCCGCCGCCGAGCGTTTCCGCGTCCACGACTTCTCCGGTCGCGGCCTTCACCAGCGGCGGTCCGCCGAGAAAAATCGTGCCCTGGTTGCGCACGATGATGGCTTCGTCGCACATCGCCGGCACATAGGCGCCGCCCGCGGTGCAGGAGCCCATGACCACCGCGATCTGCGGGATGCGCTCGCGCGACAGCCGTGCCTGGTTGTAGAAGATGCGGCCGAAGTGCTCCTTGTCGGGGAACACCTCGTCCTGCAACGGCAGAAACGCGCCGCCGGAGTCCACCAGATAAATGCAGGGCAGGCGGTTTTCGAGCGCGATTTCCTGCGCGCGCAGGTGCTTTCTGACGGTGACGGGGTAATAGGTGCCGCCCTTCACGGTGGCATCGTTGGCCACCACCATGACTTCGCGGCCCTGCACGCGGCCGATGCCCGTGACCAGTCCGGCACAGGGCGCGTCGCCGTCATACATACCGTGCGCGGCGAGCGGGGAGAGTTCCAGGAAGGGCGAGCCGGGATCGAGCAGGGCTTCGATGCGGTCGCGCGCCAGCAGCTTGCCGCGGTCGGTGTGCTTCTTGCGCGCTTTCTCGCTGCCGCCGAGCGCCGCCTTGGCCTGCGTGGCGCGCAGGTCTGCCACCAGCTTTTCCATGTGGGCGCGGTTGGCGGCGAATTCCCTGCTGTTTTTGTCAATCGCGGATTTGAGAATCGGCATGTGCGGCCTTGTTGTGCGGGCCCGTCCCGGTTCAGTGCGGAGCCGGTGTACCGGTCTCGGAAAAATTCGCCAGCCGGTCCTTGGCGTCCGATGGCAGCGAATCAAACAGCCCCTGCGGGTTGGTGAATGCGCCCACCAGCTTGTACGTGTGCGTGGGCCGGTTCAGCGCGAACTCGACGAATCCGGCGACCAGTATCTTGCCTGCGTCAACCCTGAAATACGGTCGTGCGCAGTAGCTGAGTGTCTCGCCGTTGGGCCGCAGCACGTTGTCCACGCAATAGGTTCCGGCGCTGAGCGTGGCGATGCCGTGATTGGAATCGAGCTGGATGGAATCAACTTGGCCGGTGTCGAGATTTCTCACGGCTACGGAATTTACCGGATACAGCCCGCTGCCCACCTGACCGGCGGCGTTCATCTCGTGCAGCAGCACGCCGATCACCAGCATGCCGTTGCCGGGATTGCCGGCGACCGCGTGGCTTGTGGAAGCACAGCCGGCGAGGAATGCCACGATACCCACGAGCGCGAAAATGCGTTTACCGCGCATGGCTGGTCCTCCTCCGTTACAGACCGGACACTCACGTAGTTTGAATTTACAGCATCTCCACCGCGATCGCCGTCGCTTCGCCGCCACCGATGCACAGAGAGGCGATGCCGCGCTTGAGATTACGCGCCTTGAGGGCATGGAGCAACGTCACGATAAGGCGTGCGCCGGAGCAGCCGATGGGATGCCCGAGCGCGCAGGCGCCGCCGTTCACGTTCACCTTGGCGTGCGGCAGTTTCAGCTCGTGCATCGCGGCCATGGTGACCACGGCGAAGGCCTCGTTGATTTCGTAAAGGTCCACGTTTTTTTCCGACCAGCCGAGCTTCTTGTGCAGGCGGTCAATGGCGCTCACCGGCGAAGTCGTGAACCACACGGGTTCCTGGGCAAAGCTCGCGTGTCCGAGAATACGCGCGAACGGCTTGAGCCCCTTTTGTTTCGCCAGGCTCTCGCGCATCAGCACCAGCGCCGCGGCACCGTCGGATATCGAGGAAGAACTCGCCGCGGTCACCGTGCCGTCCTTTTTGAAAGCCGGTTTGAGGCTCGGAATCTTCTCGATGTCGCAACGTCCCGGTTCTTCGTCGGTATCCACCGTGAGTTCGCCTTTGCGGGTCTTCACGCTCACCGGGGTGATTTCAGCCTTGAACGAACCGTCCTTGATCGCACGCTGGGCACGCATCACGGATTCGGTCGCGAAGGCATCCTGCTGCGCGCGCGTGAAATGAAATTTCTCGGCGCACAGCTCGCCGCAGACACCCATGGCCTGGCCGTCGTAAGGATTGGTCAAGCCGTCCCAGGCCATGTGATCGATGAGTTTCGCTTCGCCGTATTTGATGCCGGCGCGCGCGTGCAGCATGTGCGGCGCGTTGGTCATGGACTCCATGCCGCCGGCCACCATGAGATCGGCCGTGCCGGCCACGATGAGATCATGCGCCAGCATCGCGGCTTTCATGCCGGAGCCGCATACCTTGTTGACGGTGGTGCAGCCGACCGATTTGGGAATACCGGCGCCGATGGCGGCCTGGCGCGCGGGCGCCTGACCGACGGCGGCCGGGAGCACGCAACCCATGATGACCTCGCCGATTTCCTGCGGGGTTACGCCGGAATCGGCCACCGCGGCACGGATGGCCGCGGCGCCGAGTTGCGGTGATGTGACTGAGGTGAATTGGCCGAGCAGCGAGCCGATAGCGGTGCGGCGGGCGGAAAGAATCACTATTGGGTCGTTTGGCATAAACACATATCTCCGTAACTTCATGTTACAAGTGCTGCGTTCTGCGTGCTAGGTGCTGCGTAAAAATCCAACTTGTCTCTAGACGCAGCACGCAGTACTTAGCACGCAGCACCTGTCTATTTGCTGCTGAACAACTCACGGCCAATGAGCATGCGCCGAATCTCATTGGTGCCGGCACCGATATCGTAGAGTTTGGCGTCGCGCAGCAGCCGGCCGGTGGGGTACTCGTTGATGTAGCCGTTGCCGCCCAGCGCCTGGATGGCTTCGAGTGTCACCTTGACGGCGCGCTCGGAGGCAAACAGCAGGCAGGCGGCGGCTTCTTCGCGCGGGTCCTCGCCGCGGTCAAAGCTCTCGCACACGCGGTAGGTGAAGGCGCGCGAGGCCTGCAACGCGATGAACATGTCGGCAAGCTTGGCCTGCATGATCTCGAATTCGCCGATGGGCTTGCCGAACTGCTTGCGCTCGCGCACGTAGGGCAGCACCACGTCGAGCGCCGCCTGCATGATGCCGATGGGACCGGCCGAGAGCACCAGCCGTTCGGAATCCAGGCCGCGCATCAATATATACACGCCTTCGTTCACTTGCCCGAGCATGTTGGCTTCGGGGATTTCGCAGTCTTCGAACACCAGCTCGCAGGTATGCGAGCCGCGCATGCCGAGCTTGTCCAGCTTCTGCGCCGTCTTGAATCCGTGCATGCCCTTTTCGACGATGAAGGCGGTGATGCTCTTGGAGTTGGCCTCCTTGCCGGCGGTGCGCATGTACACCAGCACCACGTCGGCTTCCGGCCCGTTGGTGATCCACATCTTGCTGCCGTTGGCGATCCACTTGCTGCCGTGCTTTTCCGCGCGGCAGCTCATAGAGCCGACAACGTCGGAGCCGGCGCCCGGCTCGGACATCGCGAGCGCGCCGATCCATTCGCCGCGGCACAGTTTCGGCAGGTACTTCCGGCGTTGGACTGCATTGGCGTGGCGGAACAGGTTGCTCACGCACAGATTGGAATGCGCCGCATAGGACAGGCCCACGGAGGCGGAAGCGCGGGAGATTTCCTCCATGGCGACGACGTGGGCAAGATAGCCCAGTCCCGCGCCGCCGTGTTCCGTCGGGATGGTGATGCCGAGCAGTCCGAGTTCGCCGAGTTTGCGCCACAGCTCATGCGGGAACTCGGCGCGTTCGTCGATTTCCCGCGCGCGCGGCGCGATTTCGGTCTCGGCGAAGCGCCGCACCGTGTCGCGCAGCAGGTCGAGTTCCTCGTTGATGCGGGTATTTATCGTAGCCAAGCGTGTTCTCTATGCTGCATGTTTACCGTGGGAGCGATCGTCCCGACCGCGAACCCGCTTGAAAAAGGCGGGCGAGCCGCGAATGAGCGAGCGGGCTGCCAGGGCACGGCGCGAAGCGATGTGCGCGTCACCAGGGGCGAATTGCGCAGCAATGAGCGGGCAGCCATGGATGGCCGCCCCGGGCCCGAACACAGAGCAGGATTGCAATGTGTTCGGGCCTCCTTGCACCTGTACGCGATGCAGGATGGCAGAGTGCACTGGGCTGGGCTTTTGGCGAAGCAGGACGGCACAGCCAACAAGCGCAGCCTGAAAGCGGGAAGATCTGAAAATCCCCCTCTATATCCCTTTTGCAAAGGGGGAGCCGTGATTACGACGGATATCACCACCGTCACCTCTAATTCAGTGCTTGCCGTTCCTGCGTCCCGCGAAATGGCGTTCATAAGGCTGGTTGATCGTGGGCAGCTTGACCTTGCCGAGGGCGGCGATGCGGCCTTCGGCAACATGGTCGGCCGCCTTGTAGGTCGGGATTTTTTCACGTTCGGCGAGCGCAAAGATGTTGCCCATGATGTCGTAAATCCCGTTCACCATGCGGTTGGCGCGCTCGCGGTTGTAGCCCTGCAATTCGATGGACACGTTCATCAGGCCGCCGGCATTGATGGCATAGTCCGGCGCATACAGGATGCCCTTGCCGTGCAGCTCGTCGCCACAGGCGTCTGTGGCCAGCTGGTTGTTGGCGGAACCGGCCACGATTTCACAACGCAACTGCGCTATGGATTTCTCGTTGATGGTCGCGCCCAGCGCGCAAGGCACGTACACCTTGGCATTCACTCCATAAATCTCATCCATCTTCACCGCTTCGGCGCCGAGCGCCACGCATTGGTCAATGCGCTCCTGATGCATGTCGGTCACGAACACCTTGGCATCCGCGTCGCGCAGGTGCTTGACGATGTGATAACCCACGTGGCCCAGGCCCTGCACCGAGTAGCTGACCTTCTTGAGATCGGTGTGGCCGTAGCGCCGCTGCAGACAGGCCTTGATGCCCTGGATCACGCCGAGCGCGGTGAACGGTGAGGGGTCGCCCGAACCGCCGTGCACCGGATGCACGCCGGTGACGTAGTCGGTTTCCTGGAATATGTATTCCATGGCCTGCACGTCGGTATTCACGTCTTCGGCGGTCACGTAGCGGCCGCCGAGCGACTGCACGAAGCGCCCGAAGGCGCGGAACAGCGCTTCGGACTTCTGCGCGGGATCGCCGATGATGACCGCCTTGCCGCCGCCGAGATTCAGACCCGACACCGCCGCCTTGTAGGTCATGCCCCGGGACAGGCGCAGCACGTCCGTCAGCGCTTCCTGCTCATTGCGGTACGGCCACATGCGCAGCCCGCCGAGCGCGGGTCCGAGCACGGTATTGTGGATGGCGACGATGGCCTTGAGGCCGGATTCCGGGTGGTGGAAAAACACCACCTGTTCGTGCCCCATGGTGTCTAGCGTGCTGAAGAGCTCCATACATCCTCCTCAAGGTATACGGATTGCGAAATTCGGTTGGAAACTTCGTCCGCGTCACGCAGGCTGCCGGCGCCGGGCATGCGGGCCCAATCGGGCCGGGGGAGCACGCCATTATAACCGTTGAGCGTGGTTCGCCGAACAGTACTTGACGGGCGTCGTACAATACCGCTGCCGCAAGCCCGCCGTCCGCGGCATTTTTTTAACCGCCGTTCGCATGGATATCGCCGGTCTCAATCTCTGGAATCCCGTTGTCGGGCTCGGCCCGGGAATCGCGCTGCTCACCGCGTTTTTCCTCGGATTGATCCACGGCATCACGCCCGACGAGCACACCTGGCCGATCACCTTCAGTTATTCGGTGGGCAGCTACAGCAGCCGCGGCGGTATGCGTGCCGGGCTGCTGTTTTCACTGGCGTTCACCGTGCAGCGTGCCATTGCCAGCGAGATTGCGTACTTTGCAGTCACGTGGCTGATTGTCTCGGAGCGCTGGAATTTCGCCCTTTATGTCGTGATCGGCGCGCTGATGCTGATGTCCGGCTGGTATGTGCTGCGCCGTCACCGGCTGCTGCATCTTTTCCATAGCCATAATCTGGATCGAACCGAAGAGCCGCATGCGCTGCCGGGCTACATGCCGCTGGTGCACGGCTTCGTGGCCGGCTGGGGCACGGGCGCGTTCGCGCTCATTGTTTATACCGTGCTGGCGCCGGCCATGCCCGGGCCGGCCTTCGGTTTCCTGCCGGGACTGCTGTACGGCCTGGGAACTACGGCCATGCAAATCCTGTTTGGTGCGCTGGTGGGAGCGTGGATGGCGCGCCGCAAGCTTGGGGATACGGTGCGCACCCAGGTCGCACGCATGGTGGCGGGACGCACGCTGTTCTGGGGCGGATTGGCGTTTATCGCCCTCGGCGTCGTCGGCTTCATTTATCCCGATCTCGGCGCTTTCGGCGTGAACACGGGTGTGCAGGTGCACAATCTGTCACGGATTGATGTTGGGTTCCTGTTGGCGGTACTGGTGCCCTTCGGCGCCGGCAGCTATGCCATGATCCGCTCGCTGCGCGAGGTCCGCGCCATTGGCTACGACCGGGACCCGACCCG
>JAGXAZ010000020.1 GCA_018971365.1 Gammaproteobacteria bacterium
CGCGAGCCAGGAATCCACCGTGGCCTGATCCAGCGTGCAGCCGTGTTCGCGCACGCGTTTCACCAGCAAGGCGTGCATGCGGTTGCGCATGCAAGCGATGCGTTGCTCGCCCTGATCGGCGCAGCGGTGCGCGATTTCCACGTACGCGTTCAGGCAGGCGTGCATGTCGGCAGCCAACCGCTGCAAATCAGTCACCCGGCTGTAATGCGTGAGATACACCGCCTGCGGTTCGAATGACATGATACGGTCCAGCGACGTGTGTGCCTGATCGGGATCGAAATGCGTGGGCGTGGTGGCGGGGAAGATGAAGGCGCCCCGGTCGGTGTCGAAGATGCGGTAGGAAATACCGAAGCTGTCGCCGGCGAACACGCTGCGGCTGTCCTGGTCCACGATGCAGTAATGGTGCAGCGCGTGGCCGGGCGTGTGGATGCAAACGAATTCGCTGCCATTCATCCTGACGCAAGCCTGGTCCTCGATTATCCGCATGCGCTCCGCGGGCACGGGCACGATATCGCCGTAGAGCTCGGCAAACTTCTGCGCTCCGTACACCTGTTTGGTGCCGGCTACGAGTTTTTCCGGCGTGGATAGATGTGGTGCGCCACGCGGATGCACCAGCACCGTGGCGTTGGGCAGGTGTTTCAGCAGCGCGCCGGCACCGCCCGCATGATCCAGGTGCACGTGCGTGAGAAACACCCATTGCACGTCGCCCACGTCGAGATTCTTCTGCCGGAGCGCGGCGAGCAGCTGCGGCACCGAGTGGTTCACCCCCACGTCCACGAACGCCGCGCGCCCGCCGCGCACCACGAGGTGGCTGGCATCCAGCATCGGCCGCACGTATTGCGTGTCGATGGCGCTGATGCCATGGTCAAAACTCAGCACCGCGAAATCCGGCATGCGTCAGCCCGCGCCTGGCAAATTCAAGGGACACGGGATGCGCGCCTGTTTCATATGCCCACCTGCAATCCCACCGACATGAGCTGCGAAGCCGGAATGTGGTAGTCATTGGTCACGTCCGCGGTGTTCCGCGCCATCCACGCGAACAGGCGGTCGCGCCAACGCGCCATGCCCTGTTGCTTGCGTCCGGCCAACATGTCCACCTGGCCGACGATGTAATGCACTTTGTCCAGATCGATGGGCAGGCCGTATTCCGCGCAGGCCGCGAGATCCGACGGGATATTCGGGCCCTGCATGAATCCGTAACGCAGCACCACGCGGTAGAAACCTTGGTCCATTTCCTTGAGGTCCAGTCGGCTTTCCTGGCCGACCTTGGGCACCTGTTCGATGACCACGGTCACCAGGATCACACGTTCATACAACACCCCGGTATGCCGCACCAGCTGCTGCAGGGCCGGTGGCGTCTGCTCGAGGCGGCCAGTAAAGAACACCGCCGTGCCGGGCACGCGCTGCACGCCTTCCCCGGTGACCCGGCCCATGAAGGTCTCCAGCGCAGTTGTCGTGTTGGCCACCTGTTCGGCCAGCAGCCCGGTACCGCGTCGCCAGGTGGTCATGATGATGAACAGGCCAAGGCCGGTAGCCAGCGGCAGCCAGCCGCCGTCGGGGATTTTCAGAAAATTGGAGCCCAGGAATCCCAGATCAATGGCCAGAAAACCGATGAGAAATGCACCCGCCGCCAGCGGTTTCCAGCCGCCGCGTTCCAGAGCCACCTTGAAGGCCAGCACCGTGGTCACCGCCATGGTGGAATTCACCGCCACGCCATAGGCCGCCGCCAGATTGTTGGAAGTGCGGAACACCAGCACCAGGCCGATGGCGGCCACCATTAGCATCCAGTTCACCATCGGCATGTAAATCTGGCCCCGAGCTTCCGCCGAGGTCTGTTCGACCTTGAGGTGCGGCAGCTGGCCGAGCTGGATGGCCTGGCGCGTCAGGGAGTAGGCACCAGTGATGACCGCCTGGGAGGCGATGCAGGTCGCCAAAGTGGCCAGCACCACTAGGGGATACAGGCCCCAAGCCGGTGCCAGATGGAAAAACGGATGCAGAGTGGTCTGGGGGTCCGCGATCAGCAGCGCGCCCTGGCCGAAATAGTTGAGCAGCAGGGCCGGCAGCACGAACCCGAACCACACCTTGCGGATGGGGCTGCGCCCGAAGTGGCCGAGGTCAGCATACAGGGCCTCGCCGCCGGTGGTCACCAGGAACACCGCGTACAGAATCAGGAAACCGGCGAAGCCGTTGGCTTGGAAGAACTGCACGGCATACCAGGGATTCACCGCCAGCAGCACCTGTGGCGCGGCGCTGATGCCGCGGATGCCGAGCACCGCCAGCACCAGGAACCACAACAGCATCAGTGGCCCGAACACCGCGCCCACCTTGGCGGAACCGTGGCGCTGCACCGCGAACAGCACGAACAGGATCACCACGGTGATGGGAATGACAACGGTATGCAGGGATGGCGCCGCAATCTGCAGCCCTTCCACCGCACTCAGCACCGAAATCGCCGGCGTGATCATAGTCCCGCCGTAGAGCATGGCGGCGCCGCCGATGCCGAGCAGCAACAAGGCGCGTCGCGACCAATGCGGCTGGCCCTTGGAAGGGCTCAACAAGGCCAGCAGCGCGAAGATACCGCCTTCGCCGCGGTTGTCGGCCCGCAGCACGAAGGTCATGTACTTGAGGGAGATGACCAGGATCAGGGTCCACAGGATCAGCGACAGCACTCCGAGGATATTGGCTTGGGTGATCGGCATGGGATCGGCGCCGGCGAAGCACTCGCGCAGCGCATAGATCGGGCTGGTGCCGATGTCGCCGTAGACCACGCCCAGAACCGCCAGCCCCAGGGCCGCGAATGGCTGGCCGCGGGGAGCTGCCGTATGTTGCACATGCATTACGGCCTGCTGGGCGTCGCGTCCCAGCTCCTTACCAGCTTCAGGTGCCATCGAACGTACCTTTGGGATACAGACGGTTGGTGGACTTATGGTACCGCAGCAAGATCGTGCTGATCCGCCTGCGTGATGCGCACCCTGGCAAACTGGCCGGGACGCAGCGTGTGCGACCCCGTAATCCACACCACGCCATCCACTTCGGGAGCATCGGCGAAGCTGCGCGCCACAGCAGTGCCATCCGCCACGCTGTCCACCAGCACCTGGAGTTCGCGGCCGCAGAAGCGCTGCAGACGTTGCGCGCTGATTTCGGCCTGAGTCTGCATGAACACGCAGCGGCGCTCTTCAGCCACTTCCGCCGGCACCCAGTCGGGCAGCACGTTGGCGTCGGCGCCATCCACCGGCGAATAGGTGAAGCACCCGACCCGATCCAGTTCGGCCTGCCTGATGAAAGTCAGAAGTTCTTCGAACTCGCGTTCGGTTTCGCCGGGAAAACCCACGATGAAGGTGGAACGAATCGTGAGGTCCGGGCAGATTTCACGCCACGCGCGAATGTGCTCCAGCGCTTTGGCGCTGGCCGCTGGCCGGCGCATGGCCTTGAGAATGCGCGCGTTGGCATGCTGCAGCGGGATGTCGAGATATGGCAGCACCTTGCCTTCGGCCATGAGCGGTATCACCTCGCTCACGTGCGGGTAGGGATACACGTAATGCAGCCGCACCCACACACCGAGTTCGCCCAAGCCCAGGCAGAGGTCTGTCAGGTGCGTGCGGTATTTGCGGCCGCGCCATGAGCTCGCGGCGTAGTGCAGGTCCACACCGTAAGCGGAGGTGTCCTGCGCCACCACCAGCAGTTCTTTCACACCGTCGCACACCAGGCTCTCGGCTTCGCGCAGCACCTCGCCTATCGGCCGGCTCGCGAGCGGGCCGCGCAGTTTGGGGATGATGCAGAAGCTGCATTTGTGGTTGCAGCCCTCGGAGATTTTCAGATAAGCGTAGTGGCGCGGCGTGAGCTTTACGCCGCTCGCGGGCAAGAGATCCAGATGCGGATGACGTGCGGGCGGCGCAAGCTGTACGTGCACCGCGCGCATCACCGATTCGTAATCATGCGGGCCGGTGATGGCGATCACGTCGGGATGGTGTTCACGGATTAGCGCCGCGCGCTTGCCTAGACAGCCGGTGACGATGACCTTGCCGTTTTCGGCCAGTGCCTCGCCGATGGCGTCCAGCGATTCCTGCTGTGCGGCCTCGATGAAGCCGCAGGTATTGACGACCACCACGTCGGCTTCGCGGTAGCCGCCCACGATCTCGTAGCCCTCGACGCGCAACTGGGTGAGGATGCGTTCGGAATCCACCAGCGCCTTGGGACAGCCGAGGCTCACGAAACCGACGCGCGGGCTGTGGCGGATACGATGCTGGGCGGTGACTGACATGCGGACTGGTCGGCGAAAACGGGCTGCGTATGCTACGTGCCCTGCCCTGCGGCGGCAATACGCGTCGTGGTCGCTTCCGGGATCGCGAGGCTACCGGTCGCGACCGTTCACAGCGCGGCCTGCAGGTCGGCGCGCAACTGCGAATCGTCCGGAGTGGTCTTGGGCGAATAGCGCTTGAGCACACGGCCGTCCTTGGCAATGAGGAATTTTTCGAAGTTCCACTGGATGTCGGTGCCGCCGGTCTGGGCTTTGAGCCATTTGTACAGGGGATGCGCACCCGTGCCGTTGACCTCGATCTTGCTGGTGAGCGGAAAGGACACCTGGTAGCGGCTGCTGCAGAACTGCTGGATTTCGGCTTCGCTGCCCGGTTCCTGCGCGCCGAACTGGTTGCAGGGCAGACCCAGCACGCTGAAATTCCGGTGGCTGAACTCACGCTGGAGTTTTTCCAGCCCGGCATATTGCGGCGTCAGGCCGCATTCGCTCGCCACGTTCACCACCAGCACCGCCTGACCTTTGAAGTCCTTCAGGGCCTTGTCCTCACCGGCGATGGTTCGGACCTTGAAATCGTGAAAACTGGACATGGCAGGTTCCTCCGGTGAAGGGGTGTGCGATGCAGGGGCTGAGGATTTTGCGCCACACATGACGTGCACGCCAATACCAATAACCGTGAGCATCGCAAACCCGACAAGTTGCCACGGCCAGGCAATTTGCGGGAACAGCATCAGCACAAAACCCGCTATGCCGGCGGCCACGGCGGGGATCACCAGCCAGCGCCGGAGAATGAACACATCGGCGATCCCGAGCACGATGGCCAGCAGCCACCAGTCGAGAAAGTTCAGGGATTCGAGCGCGTAGCCTGCAGCGTTCATGCGCCGCGCATCATACCGCTCAGATGCTCCACTCCACCATTTTCATGAACTCGTGGGCGATGGGCGCCATAGGCGTGGGGTTATTGGCGATGATGGCGATGCTGCCCTGGTCGTCAGGCAGGATCACGCCTTCAAAACCCTGTTCGTTGAAGTGTGTCGGTTGTCCAACATGGATGTGCGGCAGCAATAGCACCGTCACCGGACCATCCCGGCCGCGTACCACCAGGTGCGCCACCATCTCACCGCGGAACGGGCAGGCGCGCGCGTAAGTTATATCGTCCATACTACCGTTCATGCGGATGCCGGCACGTGACAGCACCGTAGTCACGAAACTCACGTCGCGGATGGTCGGCCGGTCAGGATCGAGCGCATCGGCTTCGTCCGGATTCATCACGTGTGCCACGAGCGCCTGGCCGAGCATGGCGGCGGAATTCTGCCGGTATTGCCACAGGCCCACGCCGACCGCCACCGCCAGCACCACGGCGGCCGCAGCCGCGAGCCACGGATAGACGCGGCGGCGCCCCGCCGGCCGGAACTCGGCACGAAACAGGATGCGCGCTTCCAGGTCTTTCGGCACTTCGATATTCAGTGCGCGTTCCACGCGCTGATCGAGCGCCAGCATGTCTTTCAGAAACGCGGCGCATTGCACACACACCTTGCAATGCTCAAGAATCCAGGCATCGCGGCGCTGCGGCTCGGCACCAAGGGTGCGACGCACATCCAGGCAGTTAATGTTGGTGTTCATGCCGTACCTTCCAGCCACTGGGCGCTTTTGCCGCCCAGCAGTTCGCGTAATTGATTGCGCGCGCGGAACAGTCGCGTCAATACCGCCGCCTGCGTCAGCTGCAGGGTCTCGGCGATCTCCTGTGTGCTGCAGCCCATAAGCACCTGCAACACCAATGGCTCGCGATATTCCGCTTCCAGCTTGTGCAACGCGCGGCGCACGTCCTCGACGTCGGTGTCGCCGCCGCCGACACGCGCGCCAGGGTCCGGCAGCGGCAGCTCGTGGATGTCCACCGTATCCTTGCGGCGCGAGAGTTCGCGGGCATACTCGCGCCGCAGGATGGTGATCAGCCATTGGCGCGCGGCGCCTTCCTCGCGCAGCGAATCCAGCGAGCGCCAGGCGCGCAGCAGGGTCTCCTGCACCAGGTCGTCGGCCAGCGTGCGGTCGCGGCACAGCCACCAGGCGTAACGGTAGAGGGCCGGTACCTGGGCGCGCGCCAGGATTTCGAAGCGGTGTTGTCGGACTGCCATAGGCTCTGGACCCGCCCTCCCGGGACTTTATTACCGCATTGGCGGAACCTGCCAGGCCGCACGCCGGTCAGTATAATCGCCCCCTCCCACCCTACCCCGCCCCGGCATGAGGACTACCGCCATGCGCCGCGCCCCGCTGCTCCTGTTTGCCATCCTGGGCCTTGCGGCTTTCGGTGGTTTCGCCCAGGCCCAGACCTACAACCCCGCCCTGTTTTCGCAAATGCGCTGGCGTCCCATCGGCCCGTTGCGCGGCGGGCGCGTGCGCGCGGTCTCGGGCGTACCGAGCCAGCCCAACGTGTTTTATTTCGGCGCCGATGACGGCGGGGTATGGAAGTCCACCGATTACGGCAACAGCTGGCACCCGATCTTCGATAAGGAGCCCACGGGCTCGATCGGCGCGCTCGCCGTTTCGATTTCCAATCCGAACGTGATTTACGTGGGCACTGGCGAGAGCAACATCCGGCCCGATCAGGCAACCGGCATGGGGATGTACAAGTCCACCGATGCCGGCCGGACCTGGGCCTATATCGGCCTCAAGGATACCCAGGACATTGCCTGGATTGCCGTGGACCCCCACAACCCCGAGCGGGTATTTGCGGCAGCGCTGGGGCATGTCTACGGGCCGAACCCGGAACGCGGGATTTTCCGCTCGCTGGACGGCGGCCAGACCTGGAAGAAAGTGCTCTACGTCAACGCGTACACCAGCGGCGACCAGGTCCTGCTTGATCCGGCCAACCCCGACATCGTGTACGCCACGCTGTGGCAGCAGCAGCAGGCGCCGTGGGAGAACGGACAGTTCGGGGGAACCGATGGCGGCATCTTCAAGTCGACCGACGGCGGCAATACCTGGTCGAAGCTCACCAAAGATTTGCCGCAGGTACAGCAAGCGCTGTTGGCGATCGCGCCAAACGACCCGAATTTCATCTACGCGTCGGTGTCGAGCGGCCCGGGCGCGCCGGATGGCAAGGTAGGGATTTACCGCTCGAACGACGCGGGGGCGAGCTGGTTCAAAGTTACCAATGACCCACGTCCTGCGGAACGGATTGGAGGCGGCGATCTGCCGGTACTGGCGGTGGACCCGAAAAATCCCGACATCGTGTACAGCAACACGCCGGTGCTGTGGAAGTCCACCGACGGCGGCAAGACCTGGTTCGGTTTCCGCGGCGCGCCCGGCGGCGACGACTATCAGCAGACCTGGATCAACCCCAACAATCCCGAGATCATGGAAGTCGCAAGCGACCAGGGCACCATCGTCACGGTCAACGGGGGCAAGACCTGGAGTTCCTGGTACAACCAGCCGACCGCCGCTATGTACAAGGCGGGTATCGATCCCACATGGCCATACCAGGTATGCGGCGGCCAGCAGGACAGCGGCTCGGCCTGCGTGCCGGTACGCGGCAACGACGGCGAGCTGACCGCGCACGACTGGCACCCGGCGGGCATCGAAGAATACGGCAGTGCGGCTCCCGATCCTCTGCATCCCGATCTGATCTACGGCGGCGCCCGCAGCGGCGTAACGCTTTATGATCGCGATACCGGGCAGATTGCTGACATGGGCCCGAAGGCATTGAGCGGGGCCGACTACCGCACGCTGCGCACGATGCCGCTGATGTTCTCGCCGATTGATCCGCACCGGCTGTATTTCACGTCCAACGTGGTGTGGCAAACCGACGACGGCGGCCAGCAGTGGAAACAGATCAGCCCGGACCTGACGCGCAAGACCTGGGCCGTGCCCGAGAATGTCGGCCAATACCGCGACAGCAAAACGGCCCAGCCGACCGACCGCGGCGTGGTGTACGCACTCGCGCCTTCGCCCCTCAACGTCAATCTGATCTGGGCCGGCACCGACGACGGCTTGATCTGGGTGACCCACGACGGTGGCAAACACTGGAGCAACGTCACGCCGCCGCAACTCAAACCTTGGTGGCGCGTATTTTCCATGGAAGCCAGCCATTTCGATCCCGACACCGCCTACGCCGCGGTCAATACCATGTGGCTCGATCAGATGCGCCCACACCTGTTGCGCACCGAGGATGGCGGAAAAACCTGGACCGAGATTGACAAGGGCATCGCCGAGGATGCCGCCAGCAACATGATACGCGAGGATCCGGTGCGCAAGGGCCTGCTGTTCGCCGGCACCGAAACCCAGACCTGGGTGTCATTCGACAATGGTGATCACTGGCAGTCGCTCAGGCTCAACATGCCGGCGATCTCGGTGCGCGATTTGAAAATCTACGACGACGATCTGATCGCCGCAACCCATGGGCGCGGTTATTACGTGCTCGACGACATCACGCCGCTGCGCCAGATTGATGCGCAAGTGGCTGATGCTCCGGTGACGCTCTACAAGCCTGAAACGGCGGTGCGCGTGCGCTGGGACATGAATCCCCCGACGCCCTGGCGCATGCCGGCGCTGCCGAATCCGCCGCCCGGGGCCATCATTGATTATTTCCTTGCGCGCAACACGAGTGGCCCGGTCATGCTGGATATTCTCGACGCGCACGGCAAGCTGGTGCGGCATTTTTCCAGCGCCGAGCCGCAAAAGCCGCTGGATCCGGCCAAGCTCGACGTGCCCGACTGGTGGCCGCGTGCGCCCATGAACCTGTCCACCGAGGCCGGCATGCATCGCTTTGTGTGGGACATGCACTATCCGCCCATGCCCGGCGCCATGCAGCGCCTGGACGACAATCAGGCGGTGATCCACAACACGCCGCTCGCGCCCAGCTCGCCCTGGATCATGCCCGGCCATTACACCGTGAAACTCACGGTGGACGGCCGCAGCTACACGCAGGCGCTCAGCGTGCGCATGGATCCGCGCGTAAAGACTCCGCGCGCGGCCTTGCAGCAGCAGTTCGATCTCTCGATGCACGCGTATGAGGGAAGCATCGCTGCGGTCGAAGCCCTGGGACAGATCCATCATCTGCAACAGCAGATCGCGGCGCAGGAAAAACAACACGGCTCATCGGCATCGCTGACCGCTTACAGCAAACAACTGGAAACGCTCACCGGTCCGCCGCTTTCGCCGTTTGCGTTCTTCTTCGGCTACCGCGGCCCGCCGAATCTGGTGAGCACCGGCCTCTCGCTGCAAATCCTCATGGACCGCATGCAGTCAGCCGACCGGGCGCCGACCGCCACCGACGTGGATGCGCTGAACAACACCAGCAACGAACTGAAGGGATTGATGGCGCGCTGGAACGCCCTCAAGGGCCAGGCGCCCCTGGGCAGCGGAAGCTGATCAAAAATCGGTCGCCATCAGACACAAAAAATCCCGGTGGATTGCTCCACCGGGATTGCACACAAGTCCTGCAAGCCGAAACTATTGCTTCTTGCTGGGATCATCCGCAGGATTCACGTAGGTAATCTGGAACGGCCCCATGAGGTCCACCTGTACCACCGCGCCCGTTTTGGTCCATGCGAAATGGTGCACGTTTGCCGGAGCCACGGCATAACCACCGGCTTTAAGCACCTTGGCGTGCTTCCTGTCGAGCTTGTCTCCCATGCCGATGCCAAGGCTACCGGAGATGACCGTCACGCGTTCATCCGTCGGATGCCAGTGCGGCGGAATCCGGTAGCCGGCCGGCATCTTCAGGCGCAGGGTGACCGGGCCCGTTCCCGCAGGATCACCGGCAAGCACCGCGAGTTTGACGCCCGCAGGCAACGCCGGCGGCGCTGAACCCCAGGTGATTTCTTCCGGCTGCAGCGGCCCGGCCGCATAGCCGAGCGCCGGCATAGCAAGCAGAAGGCCGGCGAATAACACCCACAGTGGGTATTGCAATGACGACTTGAATGAGCTGCGCATAAAATATTCTCCCTAATGGTGATATGACCTATGCAGGAAGGTTCAAGAGCACGCCCGGAAGATACGGATGCGGGAATTTGCGGGCGGAAGCTGTTGGAAGTCGCTTCCCTGCGCTCCTGATGTGTCCCTGTTGCCGCAGGTACTCACAGGCGGCAGCCAGATTAGACGCCCGGACGGGCACACAGTCAACGGACGTAATACAGTTCAGGCGTTCTGCGCCCTGCGCCCGCGGTTTTCCCGGCACTACTGGCCGGGTCGAGAAATTTCGCTTACCCTGTCAGCCCGTTTTTGCCGGCCCGGTTTCCTAGGAGTTCGCGTGCCAGCATCCCGTTTCCCCGGCGGATTTCCCACCACCCGCCCGCGGCGCATGCGCAGCGCCGAATTTTCCCGCCGCCTGATGCGCGAGACGCGTGTTTCAACCGACGACCTGATTTATCCCCTGTTCGTGCGCGAGGGCAAAGGCCAGCGCGAGCCGGTGGCCTCCATGCCGGGCATCGAGCGCCTGAGCATTGACGCACTGCTGAAGGAAGCCGCCGAGCTGGTAAAGCTCGGCATTCCCGCGCTTGCACTGTTTCCGGTGGTGCCCACGGAGAAAAAAACCCTGAACGCCGCCGAAGCCTGGAATCCCAAGGGCCTGGTGCAGCGCGCGGTGCGCGCACTCAAGAAGGAATTCCCCGCGCTCGGCGTGATTACCGACGTGGCACTCGATCCATTCACCACCCACGGCCAGGACGGCGTGATAGATGCGAGCGGCTACGTGCTGAACGACGCAAGCGTCGCCATCCTGGTGAAGCAGGCGCTGTCGCATGCCGAAGCCGGCGCCGACATCGTCGCGCCCTCCGACATGATGGACGGCCGCGTGGGCGCGATCCGTGCGGCATTCGAGAAACGTAGCTTCGTCCATACGCGCATCCTGGCCTACGCCGCGAAATACGCCTCGAGTTTCTACGGCCCGTTCCGCGACGCACTCGGGTCCGGTGCCAACCTCGGCAAGGGCAACAAGTACACCTATCAGATGGACCCGGCCAACAGCGACGAAGCGCTGCGCGAAGTGGCGCTGGACCTGGCCGAAGGTGCGGACATGGTGATGGTGAAACCGGGCCTGCCCTATCTCGACATCGTGCGGCGCGTGAAGGACGAGTTTGGCGCACCCACCTGTGTCTATCAGGTGAGCGGAGAATATTCCATGCTCATGGCCGCGATCCGCAACGGCTGGCTCGACGAGCGTGCCGCCGTCATGGAAACGCTGCTGGCCATCAAGCGTGCCGGCGCCGATGCGATTCTCACGTATTTCGCCAAGCGCGCGGCCGCCTGGCTGCGGGAATAAAATAGTCTTTCTTTGAACCGCCGGAACATTCCGGCACGACGAGTGCGCTGATGCCACACGCTCCCGCGCGTTTCGCGGTCATCGGCCATCCGGTGGCCCACAGCCGCTCGCCGCAGATCCACGCCGAGTTCGCGCGCCTTACTGGCAAGGTCATGCAGTACACGCGCATTGAGGCGCCGTTGCACGGATTTGCCGCGACACTGCGTGAGTTCCTGGCCTCGGGCGGCAACGGAGCCAACATCACCCTGCCGTTCAAGGAAGAAGCGTTTGCGTTGTGCCACAAGCATGTTCCGCGGGCCAAAAAGGCGCGGGCCGTGAATACCCTGAGCGTGCGCGCCGACGGCACGCTGCTTGGCGACAACACCGACGGTGTTGGTCTGGTGGCCGATCTCACGCGCAATCATGGCGTGGAACTCGCCGGCATCCGCATCCTGCTGCTGGGCGCGGGCGGTGCAGCGCGCGGCGTATTGCCGGCCATGTTGGCGGAGAAACCACTGCAGGTTCACGTAGCCAACCGCACGCCGGAGCGCGCGCGCAAACTCGAGGCGCAGCACCGCGGCGCGCGGGTGTCAGCCGGGGGATTTGACGATTTGCCGCACCAGACATTTGATCTGGTCATCAACGCTACCACCGCCGGCCTCGCGGGCGAGCTGCCGCCGTTGCCGCGGGATTGCCTGAATCCGGGCGCGGTGTGCTACGACCTGGCCTACGGCGACCGGCCCACGGTATTCATGCACTGGGCCGAGCAGGCGGGCGCCGCGCAGGTGCTGGACGGCTGGGGCATGCTGGTGGAACAGGCGGCGGAATCGTTTTGCCTCTGGCACGGCCTGCGCCCGCCCACTGCCACGCTGCTGGCGCTGCATCCCTGAACACGACAGCACCCGCTGTTGCCAGGCATTAATGGATGGCGCTTTAGCCGCCAGGCATTCCCACGCAAAACGGGCCGGATGGATCATGCGGCCGGCGGGCATGCGGCTGCTTCAATCAGGCGGAATTGATTCCAGCGCGATCAGAAATTGACGATATTGCCCACCACGATTTCATGACCGTGCACGCCGGGACCGCCGCGCAGCGGCCAGGCGACGGTGACATATACAGTGTTGCTGAAGGCGCTGCGCGTGATGCCGAAACGCAGCCCCAGGCCGACATCGCTGTATGCCGGAGTCCAGACCGGCGGCGACAACTGGTGAATCTGCGCCACGTCCACAAAACCCACGAAGCCCATCTGGAAAAGGCTCCACACCTGCCAAGGCGTGACAATGCGGTCGGCGAAGGTCGCCTGCCAGCGGCGGTCGCCGATGGCGAAGTAGTTGGGGTAGCCGCGCAATCCCTGCAAGCCGCCTATATATAGATAACTTTCCGGATCGGGGCGCAGTACCGAATCCCACTGCACGTGCGCCACCAGCGTCTGCCACGTCAGATCCTGGTTGTAGGCGGTGAGCGTCAGATTGGTAAGCAGATTCCGGCTCACGCCATCCTGCTGCCGGCCCTGGGCATAAGCCGAAGCCAGCAACAACGTATGCGCCGAAAGCTGATCGCCCCAGGACGCTGACAATCCATAGAAGGGCGCCGAGACATTCCCGCCAAGACCGCCGCCGTAAGCGCCTGCCTGTGCATCCACCTGCCAGCCGAGGTTGTAGTCCTCGGTGCGTCCGATGTATTTCAGATTGGTGTAGCTTGTATAGTTGTCCTGGAAGAACTCCCAGGTTGCACCCAGCCCTGCAAGGCGTCTCGGAGTGAGCACGGGCGCGGGCAGCAGGCTTGGGGTTTGCAACTGCGGCGGACCATAGCCGTAGTCACTGTCGCTGTACACCAGACCGGCACGCATGCCACTGTCGCCCGCCCAGTTGAGAAGATGGGCCCACGAGAGCTCGTGTTGCTGCAGGCTGCTGGCTGCGTTCCACGCGAGTGCACCCTGATTGTAAAGATTCAGGTTCTCTTTCTGGTCGAGGAAGCCGATCGCCAATGACCACGGAGTCTGGTCCTCGTAGAACGGCTGGCCCACATTGAAGAAGCGCAGATGCCCGTCGGACAAATCCTCGTAGGCCGCGTTCATCTGCCAGTAGCTGCCGAACACGGAAGGATCCTGATAGACGATCAGGTTGGCGCTGCGCTGCGGATCCTCGCTGTGGCCCAGCGAGAGCTGTTTACCGCTGCCCAGGAAGTTCGCATCGGTGACCAGCAATTGCGTGGTATTCTGCCCGCCCACATGCGCAAAGCGGAAATTCAGTTTCAGCGTCCAGGCATCCTTGACGTCCACGCGCAGATTCACCGTATGCTGCGCGCAGCTTTCCGGCAGGATGAGCGCGGCGCGCAGGAACTTGAGCGCGCGCAGCCGCCGGTCGCTCTCGTAGATGGTGCGCGGATCCAGCGGCTCGCCGGACTTGAACAGCAGCTGTGCGCGAATCACGCCCGGGCGCGTCTTGACATGCAGTTCGTCGGCCAGGCGCGCGTACCAAGTTTGCTGCGCCGGATCGCTGAGATCAAACACATCGTCCACCACGATGTGCACGTTGCCGATGCGATAGTCCTGCGCCGCCAGCGCCGTGAATTGCGCCTCGCCCCGCCAGCGTTCGTGAACGGCCGCCGCAGGCGCCGGGCAATCTTTTGCCCGCGCCGCCTGACCGGCGAGCGGCAGCAGCAACAGCAATGCCAGCAGCCAGGCACTGAAATTGCGCATTGCAGATGGACTCAGCCGAATTCCGCCGGTGTCCAGTTTTGCCGGCGGCGGGCCGTGCGCTGCTCTGGGGTTTCGTCCGCGTAATCGGCCGGCGCGGGTGTTGCCGCCAGCTCGGTGCGCAGATCGAACAGATTGACGTTGAGCGTGGCGCAGAACCGTCCGTCGATCTGCATGACGCCGGCCACGTAGCAACCGCAACGCCTGCAGATCAACATGTCGGTTATCCCCAGACCGAAGCGGTAATGCTGCACCAGACTGCGCTCGGCGATCGTAAAGCGCACCCGGCCGCGTGCATCGCTCACGCTTAGCGCGCCGTGCGCTCGGCAGAAGGAACACTGACAGGCGCGCAGCGGCAGTGACGCCTTGGTATGCGTGGTTTCAAACTCGAAGCGGATGTTGCCGCAATGACAACGGCCGGTAAACAACATGATGGACGCATCCCGTCGGCAGGTCGAAATCACTATACCGGTTTGAAACGCACGCTGGCAGGTGACGGCGGGCCGCGGCTGTGGCAGGCTGCACGCCCATGTCCGACCCCGCCCCGACCTTGAACGCACCGCGCACGCTGCCGCGCCGGCTCGGCCTGACCACCGGCACCGCGGTGGTGGTCGGCGTCATCATCGGCAGCGGCATATTTCGCGTACCCTCGCCGATCGCTGCGGTCGCGGGCAACATCACCGGCATCGCACTGGTGTGGATACTGGGCGGACTGGTGGCGCTGTTCGGCGCGCTCTCGGTCGCGGAACTCGCCGCCATGTACCCGGCCGCCGGCGGACCTTACGTGTATTTGCGCGAAGCCTACGGCCGACCGTTGGCGTTTCTGTTCGGCTGGATGTGGCTCCTGACCACGCCCATCTCCTGGGCGGCGCAGAGCCTGATTTTCGCCGAATACCTGGCGTTCTTCGTTCCGCTTTCCGTCACGCTTGAGCACGTTATCGCCGCCGTGTTGATCGTGCTGGTGGCGGCGGCGAATTACCGCTCGGTGAAACTGGGCGCGGTGATCCAGAATCTTTCCACCGGCGCCAAGGTACTGGCCATCGTCGGCCTGAGCGTGGCGATATTCATGTTGGCGCCGGGCGGCGCGCACAATCCGCTGCACGCCGCAACCCTGGGTGCGGCCAATTGGTCCGGCATCGGCATCGGCCTGGTGGCCGCGCTCTGGGCCTACGATGGCTGGGAGAATCTCACCACACTCTCCGGCGAAGTGCGCAACCCGCAGCGCAATTTGCCGCTGGCGCTGATCGTCGGTGTGCTGGTGGTGCTGGTGGTGTACATACTGATCAACGCCGCCTACCTGCGCGCGCTGCCGCTGCCGCAACTCGCAGCCTCGAAATCCATCGCTTCGGATGCCGCCACCGTGGTCATGGGCCGGGCCGGAGCGTCGGTGGTGGGCGCGCTGGTGATGCTCTCGGTGTTCGGCACCCTGAACGGCAGCATTCTCTCGAGCCCCAGGGTGTTCTACGCCATGGCCGAGGACGGCTTGTTCTTCCGCACCGTGGGCCGGGTGCATTCCAAATATGAAACGCCTTACGTGGCCATCGCCTTCATCGTGGTGATCGCGGTGATCTACGTGCTGCTGCGCGACTTTATGCAGCTCGCCGAAGCCTACGTGCTCGGCATCTGGCCGTTCCTGGCACTCGCGGTTGTCGGCCTGTTCATCCTCAGAAAACAACGTCCGGATTTTCCGCGTCCCTACAAAGCCTGGGGTTATCCGGTGATTCCCGCGCTGTTCGTGCTCGGCACCTTCGTGGTGGTGGCGAATTCGCTGTATGCACAATTCTGGTCCACCTTCGCCAGTATCCTCATTACGCTGTTGGGCGTGCCGCTGTATTACCTGTGGATTTGGTGGCAACGGCGCGCACAGTACCGCACCGGCCACGCGCCGTCCGCCTGAGCACGCGCCTGTTTTACAAAGTGCTCGCCGCCGCCAGCAGGTGCGCGACGGCGGCAAGTCTCCGGTAGGCGCGGCGAAAGGTCCGGTCCAGGCGCAGCACCGCCGGCAAATCCTGCGGTCGTCGCAGGAGACCGGCGAGTACGGCGAGATAGAGATGCGGCGAGTCCAGCGCGGCTAATACTGCAGCCGGCAGCGCTATGTCCACGTCGTCCGCCAGCACCCGGATCACGGCAAATTCGGCGCCGGCCTGCATGGCCGCTTCGGCCACCGCGGCCGCCTCCATGTCCACCATGCATGCACCGCTTTGCGCCGCAAGCGCGCGCTTGGCAGCGTGCGTCGCCGCCGCCTCGGGCACCGTGACCAGGATACCGTCGCCCATGACCGACGCTCCCAGCGGCGCGAGCGCCTGCACGAGCTGCACATGCCAAGGCATGGAAACCGGGAAGCGCCGGCCATCGGCGCCTTTGACGATGATGTCCGGCAAAAGCACGGCGCCGGGTTGGAGCGCGGTATCGAGTCCGCCGGCTGTGCCCCAGACGAGCAGGCGGTGCACGCCGGCTGCGAGCAGCCGTTCGGCGGCGCGCCGCGCGCGCACGGGACCGATGCCGCTGAGCTGCACCTGCCAGCCACGCGCCGCGAGCACGGCGGCACTGCGCGCTTCTCCGGCCAGGGCCGCGAGTACCGCGACGCGCGCCGTGGTCGCCACCGCAGTCAAGCCCGCTGCGCTCCGACCAGCTTGCGGTAGCGCGCCAGCGCCCACAGCGGAAAGTAGGCGCTGTAGCCGTGATAGCGCAGGTAGAACACGCGCGGAAATCCCGGTGCATTGAACTGCTCGGTATGCCACAGACCTTCTGCGCCCTGGGCGCGCAACAGCCATTGAATGCCGCGACCCACGGCATCGCTCCCGGCTTCGCCCGCAGCCATGAGCCCGAGCAGCGCCCACGCCGTCTGCTCGGGCGTGGCCGGTCCGTGACCCGCGAGCGCGGGGTTTTGATAACTGTCATTGGTCTCGCCGAAACCACCGTCATTTTGCTGCACCGCCTTGAGCCAGTTCGCCGCGCGGCGTACGCGGGCATCGGCGGCAGGCACGCCGGCAAGTTCCAGCGCCGCCAGCACCGACCAGGTACCGTATATATAGTTGGTGCCCCAGCGTCCCCACCAGGAACCATTGGGCTGCTGCGTGTGCGTAAGCCAGCGCAGCGCGCGCTCGCGCGGCCGCCGGCAAGCTTCGCCCAGCAGCGAGAACAAGGCCACGCAGCGGCCGGTCACGTCCTCGGTGGGCGGGTCGAGCAGCGCGCCATGATCCGCAAACGGGATCTCGTTGAGATAGTGATGCGTGTTATCGGCATCGAAGCTCGCGAAGCCGCCATCACGCGACTGCATGCCGGCCAACCAGTGCGCTGCGCGCGCGATGCGCGCGCGGTATTCCGCAACTCCGCTGCGGTGCATGGCCCAGGCGACCGCCGCGGTATCGTCGAGGTCGGGGTAGTAATCGTTCCGGTACTGGAACGCCCAGGCGCCGCTCGCGAGCCGCGGCCGGTAGGCGCGCCAGTCGGCCGGCTCGTCCAGCAACTGGCGCTCAGCCAACCAATCGAGTGCACGGCGCACTTCGCGCTCCGCCCCGCCGGCTTCCTGCAGCGCGAGCACCGCCAGCGCCGTGTCCCACACCGGCGACACGCACGGCTGGCAATAGCTCTGGTCGCCGCGGTCAACTAGCAGCAGCTCCAGGGCGCGTTTCGCGGTTTTGCGCAAGGGATGATCGGCGGCATAGCCGAGCGCGGCGAGCGCCTCGTAGGCGTTGACCATGGCGGGAAATATCGCCCCCAGGCCGTCTTCACCGTTAAGCCGCGCCAGCATCCAGTCCTCGCAACGCTTGAGGGCGAGGCGGCGCACCCATCCGGGAATCAGCGGTTCACACAGGCGCACACTGTGCTCCAGATACAGGAACACCCGGTTCAGGGCGGAGCGTACCGGGAACCAGTGACGCTCCCGCTCGGGCGGCACGCTGAACAGTTCCCGTACCTGCACCCCGCGCGGATTGCGCGCTTGGCAGCGCAGACTGTAGAGCACCAGCAGCGGCACCATCACGGTGCGTGACCAGTAGGACACTTTGAGGAAATGGAACGGGAACCAGCGCGGCAGCAAGATCAACTCGGCTGGCATGTAGGGCACGCCGCGCCACGGGATCTGGCGGAACTGTGCCAGCATGATGCGCGTGAACACATTGGCGCGCGCTGCGCCGCCGAGTTTGAGAATCATGTCGCGCGCGCGCCGCAGGTGTTCGGACCCGGGCGCGTCGCCCGCAAGTTTGAGCGCGTAATAGCATTTCACGCTGCAGGAAATATCGGGTGCCCCGCCGGGATACAAAGGCCAGCCGCCGTCCGTCTGCTGATGGGCGCGCAGATAGCGCGCCAGGCGCTGCTGCAAGGCCTCGTCCACCTCGTCCATGTAGTGCATCATCAGCACGTATTCGGCCGGGATGGTGCAGTCGGCCTCGAACTCGAAACACCAGTGGCCGCTGGCGTGCTGGCGCTCAAGCAAGCCGCGACGTGCGCGCGTCAGGGTTGCGTCCAGCACCGGGGTCGCCGCCGGCGCGACACTCGCCGCCGCGCCGTTGGCGCTCATCGCAGCACCTCGGCTTCGGAGTCCGCGCCCCGCTCGGCCACCACCGGCGTGAAGTCGCCGCTCGCGGGCGGCGGCAGACGGTGCGCGAGCAGCGCGAAGCTCGCCTTGACGAGCGCATCGAAACTCGCGGTGAGCTTGCACCAGGCGACGGTGCGGTACACGCTGCGCCGCGTGATCTTCACTTCGGCGCCGCGCGCGAATCCCGGATGCGCGAACAGCTTGCGCTGCGTGAGCAGCGCCATGAACAGCGCCCACAGACAGAAGTTGCGCAACCCGGTTTCGCGTGGCGGCAACAGCAGCGTATAGCGCAGTGCGTTTTCCGCGTGCGCGTGCGCGAGTCCCAGCAATCGCCGGTAGCCGCGCGCGAAACGCGCGTCGCCAGGCTGCGCCGCGGCGAGTTCCAGACCCTCGGCCAGGAACACGTCGCGCGGCAGCCAGCAGGCGCCCTGCGCGCGGTCTTCCCAGAAATCCTTGAGGATGTTGGTCATCTGCAGGCACTGTCCGAAGGACACCGAGAGGCGCAGCATCTCCGTGCGCCGCGCCGCAAGTTCCGGCCGATAACCGATAAACAAGCGCGTGAGCATCTCGCCCACGCAACCCGCCACCACGTAACAGTAATGCGCATGCTCGGCGAGATCCGCCAGGCCCGCGGTGCTCTTGCTGCGTTGAAACTCCGCCATGCCGCGCCCCATGACCGCGACGCATTCGGCCAGCGCGGCGCGCTGCTCGGCACTGAAGCCCGCGGTGATGGCCAGCACCCGCGGAGTCTCCGCGATCAAACGGCGCTCATCGTCGCTGGCATGCGCCGTAAGCCGCGCACCGAAATCGCGCGCAAAGGCCGCGGCATCGCCGTGGCCTTCGACCGCGGCGATGAAGCGCTCATACAGCGCCGCCTGCGCCACCGGGTCGAGCGCGGCGTGATCCTCGATGGTGTCGGTGATGCGGCACAACAGGTAGGCGTTGCCGATGACCGGCTCGAGTTTCGGCGGCAACACCGGGATGGTGAGTGCGAAGGTGCGTGACACTCCGTGCAGCAGCGCATGCTGCAGCGCCAGGTCGTCCGTGGTACTCATCGCGACGATTCTCCGTCCCGCGGTTGCCGGGCTGTCCATCCGCCCTGCCGCGGCCGCCAATAGCCGTGTTCCGCAAACCAGGCGAGCGCATCGCGGAACGCGGCTGCGGCCGGCCGGTGCGTGTAACCCAGCTCACGCTCGGCGCGTGCGCAACTGTAGTACATCGGGTAGCGGGCCATGTGCAGCTCGTCGCGCGTGAGGCGCGGGGTGGTCGCGGTAAGCCGCGCCACGAATTCGGCGAGCCCGGCGAACGGCATGAGCAGCCCGGGCGCGAGCTTGAGGCGCGGCGGCCGCACACCGGCAAGCCGCGCCAGCGCCGTAAATATATCCTTGAGCGACAGATTTTCTCCGCCCAGGATGTAGCGTCGCCCGATCCGGCCGCGCTGGTACGCGTACAGGTGCCCGAGCGCCACGTCGTCCACATGCACGATATTCAGGCCGGTGTCGAGATACGCCGGCATGCGTCCGCGTGCCGCATCCAGCACCATGCGCCCGGTGGGTGTGGGCTTGAGGTCGCGTGGGCCCACCGGCGCCGAGGGATTGACGATGACGGCGGGCAAGCCCGACGCCGTCACCAACCGCGACACTTCCGCTTCGGCCAGAAATTTTGAGCGCTTGTAATGGCCGATCATGCCGGCGAGCGTCGCGGGTGTGTCCTCGTCGGCGGGCGCTGCGTCCACGCGGTGGCCGAGTGCCGCCACGCTTGAGGTATAAACCACGCGGCGCACACCGGCTGCAAGCGCCGCCTGCATGAGCGCGCGCGCGCCGTCCACGTTCACGCGGTAGAGCGATGCGGGATCGGTGACGAACAGGCGGTAATCGGCCGCGACGTGCACCAGACCGGTACAGCCCGCGAGTGCCGCGCTCAAAGTCTGCGGCGCAGCGAGATCGGCCTCCGTGATCTCGACTTCCAGTCCGGCGAGCAGCGCGCGTGGCGACGAGTTGCGCACCAGCACGCGCACCGCGTAGCCCGCATTGAGAAACGCGCGCGTGACCGCGGATCCGACAAAGCCGGTGGCGCCGGTAATCGCCACACGTTCAGGCATTTAGCGCTCCCTGGCCGCCAACGGGCGTTACAGTTTAACGCGCGTCGTCATGCCGGTGTTATACTTCATGCACGTGTCGGTGTCTGCAGCGCCAATCCATCAGACATTTTCTGACAACGCGGAGAACCAGTCCATGCAAGTACTACTCGCCCAGCCCCGTGGCTTCTGTGCCGGGGTGACGCGTGCCATTGATGTGGTCGAGCAGGCGCTCAAGATTTTCGGCCCGCCGGTGTACGTACTGCATGAGATCGTGCACAACCAGCACGTGGTCAATGACTTG
>JAGXAZ010000139.1 GCA_018971365.1 Gammaproteobacteria bacterium
AGTCAAAGCAATTCCAGCTGAGCTACGCTCTCTCAAACAAAGTGAGATTGAAGATGTTCTATGTATCTACAAGCGTCGTTTCAACGGTGCAGCGCGTGGCTAACGAGACGTTCAAGCTGACCTTCGCTCGCTACGCACGCTCGGCGGCTTAACGCCAGCGTTCATCGATGTTCTTGGAATCCACGTTGAGTCCGCCGAGCGGTGCAGCGCCCGCAGGGAATAGTCGCGCACGTAGTGCGCGGGCGAAGCCGGGGATGGCGAGCCGGCCCGACCGGGGCAGGAGGCCCCGTGAGGGCTGCCCCGAGGACGCGAGACGCGAGGGCATGCGCCTGAAATCGAATTATCCTGATTCGATTTCAGGCGGGCGCGGACTCATCGGGGCGTGTTCCTTTGGTGACTTTCTTTGCACGCACAAAGAAAGTCACCCGGCCGCGGGACGGAATTCCGCAATAAATCCACGCGGCGAAGCCGCTCAAAAGCCCCCCCACGCCACTTCTCTTCCGGAGCGAGAGGGGATGGAATATTCTTCGACTTCGGCGCCGCGCGCCTACACTCAGAACGAACGGAGAAATTCGTCTCCCTCATCCCCCTTCTCCCGAAGGGAGAAGGGGTCCAAATCAGCTTTCAAGCCAAATCAAACTCGCCATGCGGCCACATTCGCCGTCGCGGCGGTAAGAGAAGAAACGCACGCGATCAGAGTAAGTGCAAAACCCGCCACCGTAAATGTGAGTGATGCCGGCGCGCCGCAGCCGCTGGCTCGCGATCTGGTACAGATCGCACAGCCATTTTCCGGGCTGCTGCGGTTCAAAGGCCTGATCGGCTTCAGGATGATCCTTGACGAGTGCCGCCCGCACTTCATTGCCGACTTGGTACACCTCTGGCCCGACGGCCGGGCCCAGCCAGGCGAGAATCTCCGCAGGCAGCACGTGCATCGCCGCGACCGTCGCTTCGAGAACACCGGCCGCGAGGCTGCGCCAGCCGCAGTGAGCGGCAGCGACTGTTTTCCCCGCACGGTCACACAACAGCACCGGCAGGCAATCGGCGGTCATGATGACGCAGACTTCATTGACGGTTCGCGCCACGGCTGCATCAAAGGGTTCATGAACCTCCCCAGCGCCCAAATTTATGACGCCCGCGCCATGAACTTGTTTCAGCCAGCGCGGCTCACGCGGCAAACGCAGTTCGGTTCGCAGTTGCAAACGGTTTTCAGCCACCGCGCGCAGATCGTCGCCCACATGCATGCCCAGATTGAAGGAAGCATACGGCCCGCGACTCACGCCACCGTTACGCGTGGTACTCACTGCGTGTACGCTCGCGGGCGCGGACCAGTCGGGCGAGATCCAGTCAGCGGCCATGTCCGGGCTCGCGCCGCAAGTCGCGATCCAACGCCTGCAGTAACTTCTGCATGTCATCCGGCAACGGCGCTTCCCAGCGCAGGTATTCGCCACTCGCCGGATGCGCCAGACCCAGTCGTCTTGCATGCAACGCCTGGCGCTTGAATCTGCGCAACGCCTCCTGCAGGGATAACGTAGCGTCGGCGGGAATCGCCAGCCGCCGGCCGTACACCGGATCGCCAACCAGCGGATGGCGGATATGCGCCATATGCACGCGGATCTGATGCGTACGCCCGGTTTCCAGCTTTACTGATATTTGTGTATGCGCGCGAAAGCGCTGGATCACGCGGTAATGGGTCACGGCCGCGCGCCCGCCTTCGCGCACGCTCATGCGCTTGCGGTCCACATGATGGCGCGCGATGGGTGCCTCCACGGTGCCGCCCCCGGTCATGACGCCCACCGCCACGGCTTCATACTCGCGTTCGAATTCGCGGGCCGCGAGCGCCGCAACCAGTTTGGTATGCGCTTCCAGCGTGCGCGCCACCGCCAGCAGACCCGAGGTGTCCTTGTCGAGCCGATGCACCAGTCCGCAGCGCGGCACGTTGATCAACTCCGGCGCGTAATGCAGCAGAGCGTTTTGCAGCGTGCCGGCGGGATTGCCGGCGCCCGGATGCACCACCAGGCCCGCCGGCTTGTTGATCACTATCAGGCTGGCATCCGCGTGCACGACATCCAGGGGCAGGGCCTGCGGCTGGAGTTCCACGAGCGGCGTTTCCGCCACCATCAGGCGTAGCCGCTGACCGCCGACCACCGGGTCGCGCGGTCGCGGCACGCGTTCGTCCAGAATCACGCGGCCTTCCTTGATCCATTGCGTCAAGCGGCTGCGGGAATATTCCGGAAACAACTGCGCGAGTGCCTGGTCCACGCGTAATCCCGCGAACGTGGCGGGAATCAAGGCTTCCTTGATGGCGGACGGGTGCACTCCGGATTTCATCGGCACGCAGTGCCGCAGCGATTACGATATACTGCGCGACACACGCCTTCAGCCTGCATCAGGATTGATTCCCACATGCGTTTCCGCCCGGTTCTATTCAGCTGCGTAGCCGCAGCGCTGCTGCTTGCAGCCTGCGCCAGCCAGCAATCCAGGGACCAGCACCTGGCACCCGATATCTTGTACAAGAGCATACAAGCCAACCTCGCGGCCGGCAATTACAAGACCGCCATCAGTCGCCTGCAGACCATGGAAGCGCGTTTCCCCTTCAATGATTACGGCACCCAGGCGCAACTGGATCTGATTTACGCCAACTACATGAACCAGAACTACGACGCGGCGGAGGACGCCGCCGACCGCTTCATCCGCGAGCACCCGCGGCATGCCGACGTGGATTACGCCTATTACATGAAAGGCGTGGCGTATTTTGACGAGGCCCCCGGCCCGTTCATGCGGCTGTTCCGCCACGACATCTATCAGCGCGATCCGTCCAACGCCCAGAAATCCTTCCAGGCATTCCAACTGCTGCTGCAGAAATTCCCCGACACAAAATACGCCGCGGATGCACGCCAGCGCCTGCTGTACCTGCGCGACCGGCTGGCGGATTATCAATGGGCAGTGGCCGATTACTACATGCGGCGCGGCGCCTGGATTTCCGCGGTGCAGCGCGCGGACACGATTGTCAAAAACTATCCCGAGAGCCCGCGTGTCGAGGACGCCCTGAAAATCCTGTACACCGCCTATTCCCGCCTCGGTCTCACCGATTTGGCGGACAGCACGCGCAAAGTCCTGGATTTGAATTTCCCGGGTGCCGATCCGAACTACAAACCACACGCGCCCGCATAAAGGACACTGATCCTTTCCCTCCCTCCCCTTGAGGGGAGAGAGACGAGTGAGGGCTGAAGAATCGCGGCGAATATCGCCGCTCCCACAATAAGGTTCAGCGATGATAGCCTGACGTGATGGGATAGCGCCGGTCGCGGCCGAAGGCCCGGCGACTCACGCGCACCCCGGGCGGCGACTGACGGCGCTTGTACTCGGCAAACTGCACCATCTTCACCACGCGCTTGACCATGGTCTCGTCGTAACCGAGCGCCACGATTTCCGCCACGGTCTTGTCGTCTTCCACGTAGGCGCTGAGAATCGGATCGAGAATGGCGTAGGGCGGCAGGCTGTCGCTGTCCTTTTGTCCCGGCGCGAGTTCCGCCGTCGGCACACGCTCGATCACCGCAGCGGGAATCGCCGCGGACAGGGTATTGCGGTAGCGTGCCAGGCGGTACACCCAGGTTTTGGTCACATCCTTGATCGGCGCGAAACCGCCGGCCATGTCGCCGTAGAGCGTGGCATAACCCACCGCAGTCTCGCTCTTGTTACCGGTGGTGAGCAACAGCCGGCCGCTGCGGTTGGACAGTGCCATAAGCAGCACGCCGCGGCAGCGTGCCTGCACGTTCTGCGCGGCCACGTCCTCGGCAATGCCGCCGATCACCGGTTTGAGCGCCTGCAGGAAGGCGTCGAAGGCGGACTCGATGGATATGCTGTGATATTCCACGCCCAGCAGTTGGGCCTGGCGCACGGATTCATCCACGCTGAGTTTCGAAGTATGGCGCGACGGCATCATCACGGCCGTGACGTTTTCCTTTCCCAGGGCATCCACGGCCAGCGCCAGCGTCAATGCCGAATCAATGCCGCCCGACAGACCGACAATGGCACCCGTGAATCTGTTCTTCCCGGCGTAGTCGCGCACGCCCATCACGATGGCGCGGTACACGCTTTCTTCCTCGCTCCGGTCGGTGTGCACGCTGCCTGCCAGGGCCTGCACCTGACCGGCGTGTACTTCGAAATCCACCGAATACAAGCCTTCTTCAAAGTTCGGCGCGCGCACCGCCACGCGGCCGTCCGGGTTCACCACCAGCGAGCCGCCGTC
>JAGXAZ010000021.1 GCA_018971365.1 Gammaproteobacteria bacterium
GGTGGACATCGCCGCGGCCGAAGCCGCGGTCGCGGACAGCGCGCGTTACGACGCCTTCAAGCTCGTGGATGCGGCGCTTGCCGGAGACGGCGCGCGTGTCGCGCACATACTCGATGGGCTGCGTCAGGAAGGTACCGAGCCACCGGTGATCCTGGGAGCGCTGAATTACACGCTGCGCGACCTGGCGACCAAAGCCTGGCAAATCGAAGCCGGCACACCGGCCGCACAGGTCCTGGCAGCCGGATGGCCGCAGCGCCGCCCGCTGATCGAGCGCGCGATCAAGCGTGGGCGGGCGCACGATTGGCAACATTTGCTGCAGCGCGCGGCGCGCGTTGACCGTGTGGTCAAAGGTCAGGCGCCGGGGCGCGTGTGGGACGAGCTGCTGGCCTTGTCGGAAGGTCTGGCGGGCTTGCGGCTGCCGGCCCGGGCCTAGGATCAGCCCCGCACGCATGCACAAAATCGGAATCTTTGGCGGCAGCTTCGACCCGGTGCATTTCGGGCATCTGCGGCCGGCGTTCGAGATCCAGCAAACGCTGGCACTGGATGAGATCCGCTTGGTGCCGGCGGGCAAGTCGCCGCTCCGTGACCCTCCGGTGGCGTCGGCGGCCCTGCGGCTGCAGATGCTGCAGGCCGCGGTGCGTGATGCCGCGCATTTCATTGTGGACGAGCGCGAATTGCGCCGCCCCGGACCGTCCTACACGGTGGACACGCTCGCCGAATTGCGGAATGAATTTCCGCAGGCACAGCTGGCGCTGATCGTCGGCATGGATGCGTTCCTGGGTTTCACCGAGTGGCACGAGTGGCGCAGCCTGTTCAAATATGCACACATAATCGTCGCACACCGGCCCGGATGGGAACTTCCGGGCGGCAGCGCGCTGACTGAACTGCTGTGCGAGCGGCGCGTGGATTCCGCCGCCGGGTTGTGGACCGAGGCCGCGGGGCGGGTGCTGCTGCAGCCGGTGACGCAACTCGAGATATCCTCGACGCGCATCCGCGCGGCGATCGGCACCGGCGGCGATCCGCTGTATTTGGTGCCGGAGCCGGTACGCGATGTGATTCTGAGTTCCAATTGTTACAGTCACCCAGCGGAGCACTGATGCAGCCCGAAGCATTGCGTAATCTCGTCACCACCGCGCTGCAGGACATGAAAGGCGCGGACATCCGCGCGCTGGATGTGCGCGGGCTGACCGCACTCACGGATTTCATGGTGATCGCGAGCGGCACTTCGGACCGGCACGTGAAATCGCTGGCGCGCAACGTGCAGGATGAGGCCCGCCGCGCGGGCGTCAAACCCATGGGCGTCGAGGGCGAAGCGGAAGGCGAGTGGGTGCTGGTGGACCTGCGCGACGTGGTGGTGCACGTGATGCGCCCGCAGGTGCGGGATTTCTACAATCTGGAAAAGCTCTGGAGCATCGGGCCTGAAGCGGAACAGACTCCGCCGGCGCGCGCCGCGTCCCGCGAGCGCGGCTGAACATGCGCATCCATCTGCTGGCCGCGGGCACGCGTCAGCCGGCGTGGATCAATGCCGGGTATGGTGAATTTGCCAAGCGCCTGCCGCCGGAGTGTGCGCTGCGCCTGCACGAAATTCCGCTGAGCGCGGCCCGCAAAGGCCATGACGTGGCGCGCGCCATCGGCGACGAGGGCCGCAAAATGCTGGCCGCATTGCCGCGCGACGCCGGCATCGTGGCGCTGGATGTGGCCGGCCGCAGTTTCACCAGTGAAGCGTTCGCGCGCCAACTCGGCCGCTGGCTGCAGGATGGGCGCGATCTGGCGCTGATGATCGGCGGACCCGACGGTCTTTCGCCGGAGTGCCTGGCGCGCGCGGAGCTGAAGTGGTCGCTGTCGCCGTTGACGCTGCCGCACGGACTGGTGCGCGTGCTGGTGGCCGAGCAACTGTACCGCGCCTGGACGATTCTGAAAGGCCATCCTTACCATCGGGCGTAAAAAGAAGTGAGGCGTGAGGCGTGAGGCGTGAGGCGCTAGAGCGCGCGGAGTTGCGCCGGTATTCCTGGAGCGATGACAAAATGAACCCGGGTGACAAATCCCCCCGTGCGCCAAGCGCGCTCCCCCCTTTGCAAAGGGGGGATTTAATGTGGGAGCGGCCGTACCGGCCGCGAATCAATATCATCGCGGCGGAGACCGCCGCTCCCACACCAGCTGATCATTAACAAAGATTTCATTTCAATTGTGGGAGCGGTCGTACCGACCGCGATTCGGGATCATCGCTGGGATCATCGCTGGAATCATCGCGGCGGAGACCGCCGCTCCCACAGCAGCGGTCATGAACAAAGATTTCATTTCAATTGTGGGAACGGTCGTACCGGCCGCGATTCGTGCTGCGTGAGGAGTGAGGAGTGAGGAGTGAGGAGTGAGGAGTGAGGAGTGAGGAGAAGACCTTGATCCCTGTATCTATATATCTTGCTTCCCAGTCCCCGCGGCGTGCGGAGTTGCTGCGCCAGTTGGGGCTGCAATTCGAAGTGCTCGACGTCAGCGTGGATGAAACACCCCTAGTCGGCGAAGCGGTCGAAGCCTGCGTCACGCGATTGGCACGCGCCAAGGTTGAGGCGGCGCGCAGGCGGCTGGGTCGTGGGTCGTTACCTCCGATCCTGGGCGCGGATACCGCCGTGGCCCTCGATCAGGCGATTTTCGGCAAACCCCGCGATCGCAATGAGGCTCTGGAAACGCTCGCGCGCCTGTCGGGGCGCAGTCATCGGGTATTATCGGCGGTGGCGGTATCCGGTGCCGACGCGCTGCATACCGCCCTGAGCGTCAGCCTGGTCACTTTCCGCGCCATCAGCGCGGCCGAGGCCGCGGCTTACTGGGAGACGGGCGAACCCAAAGGCAAGGCCGGCGGCTACGCCATCCAGGGACGCGGCGCGATGTTTGTCGAGCGCCTCGACGGCAGTTATTCCTCTGTCATGGGCTTGCCGCTGTACGAGACCGCGCAATTACTGCGCGCCGCAGGCATGGAGGTATTGGAGGTGAGGCGGGAGGAGTGAGGCGTTAAGAGTGAGGCGGGAAGCGGGAAGCGGGAAGAGTGAGGTGCGAGGCGTGAGGTGCAAGAAGGTGCTGCGTGCTGAGTGAGGAATGGGAGTGAGGAGTAAGAACGTGCTACGTACTGCGTGCTGCGTGCGGAGTTGCGCCGACGCGCAGATACTGCGCGCCCCTTCTCACCCCTCACGCCTTACCCCTCACCTTTTATATTCATGAGCGAAGAGATTCTGATCAACGTCACGCCGCGTGAAACGCGCGTGGCGCTGCTGGACAACGGCGTGGTGCAGGAGCTGTACATCGAGCGGCTGCAGCGGCGCGGGCTGGTCGGCAACATATATAAAGGCAAGGTGTCCCGGGTACTCCCCGGAATGCAGGCCGCATTCATTGACGCCGGCCTGGAACGCACCGCGTTTCTGCACGCCGCTGACGTCCTCAAATCCGCCTACGAGGATCACGGCAGCGAACAGGCCGCGCCGCCCGACGTGCGCACGCTGCTGCACGAAGGCCAGGAATTGCTGGTGCAGGTGCTCAAGGACCCGCTCGGCACCAAGGGCGCAAGACTCACCACGCGCATCAGCATTCCCTCGCGCTATCTGGTGTTCCTGCCGGAGGGCACCGGCATCGGGCTGTCGAACCGCATTGAGGAGCCTGCGGAACGCGACCGCCTGCACGACCTGGTGCGGACCTTTGCCGACGGCCAGCGCGGCGGCTACATCGTGCGCACCGCCGCCGAGGGCGCGCCCGCCGAGGCGCTGCGCGCCGACATGCTGTTTCTGGAGAAATTGTGGCAGACCGTTGCGGCGCGTGCTGCCGACACGCCCGCGGGCCGGCTGGTGCATGCCGATCTGCCGCTGTCGGTGCGCATTCTGCGTGACCTGTTCGGCAGCGAGGTGGAGCAGGTGCGCGTGGATTCCGCGGAGGCGCACGCGCGCATGCACGAATTTGCCGCCATGTTCGTGCCGGAGATGACGCCGCGCATTCAACTGTACGACGGTGCGCGTCCGATCTTCGACCTCTACGGCATCGAAGACGAAATCCGCAAGGCCCTGGAACGCAAGGTCACGCTCAAGTCCGGCGGTTATCTAATCATTGACCAGACCGAAGCCATGACTACCGTGGACGTGAACACCGGCGCCTTTGTCGGCCACCGCAATCTCGAGGACACCATCCTCAAGACCAACCTCGAAGCCGCGCAGGCGATTGCGCGCCAATTGCGGCTGCGCAACCTCGGCGGCATCATCATCATTGATTTCATCGACATGACCGACCCCGGCCACCGCCAGCAGGTGCTGCAGGCCCTGCAACAGGCGCTCGCCGGGGATCGCGCCAAGAACCAGGTGAGCGAGGTGTCGGCGCTCGGGCTGGTGCAGATGACGCGCAAGCGCACGCGCGAGAGCCTGCAGCACGTGCTGTGCATGCCCTGCCCGGTGTGCCAGGGGCGCGGCGCGCTGCGCACGCCGGAAACCGTGTGTTACGACATCTTTCGCGAAATCCTGCGCGTCACGCGCCAGTTCGAGGTGCGCGAGCTGCGGGTGCTGGCGGCACAGGAAGTCGTGGACCGGCTGCTCGACGAGGAATCCACCGGTCTCGCCGAACTCGAGGCCCAGATCGGCAAGCCCATCCGTCTGCAGGCGGAAACGCTTTACAGTCAGGAACAATTCGACGTGGTGCCGTTGTGAAGATTCACTTTGAGCGAGGCGCGCCGGCACGATGCTGTTTTGCAGATCTTGCTGGCATTCATGGCCCGGGTTTCCCTCTTTTTCAAAGGTGGAGGACAGGGAGTCGGGGCCGGAACCTTGTAAGAATGCTCCAATGCAAAATTCTCCCTCCTTTGAAAAAGGAGGGCGGGGGTGGATTTGACAGTGTTTTGGAAAATCCCCCTCCATCCCCCTTTTTCAAAGGGGGATGGCAGCCTCGCATGCCGTTGACTGCAAACAACGCGGCACACGCCACTATCAGCGGTACCTGCAAAATTACGCAGAGCGCCCACGTTGCAGATATGCCCCCTCCTTTGCAAAAGGAGGGGGCAAACATGCTCATTGAAATGCCGGGCATATTTACCGTAACAGCAACGGTGTCAGGCGCTAGCCGATGAAAATGAAACGCTGGCATCACATTACCTGGAAATCCGCGCTCAGCGTGGTGGTGGCACTGGTGCTGGTGCTGGCTGCCGCCGCCGGATTGTTTCGCGCGTTTGCGCCGCTGGTGCCGACGTACCGTGCCGAAGCCCAGGCCTGGGCGAGCCGCGTGCTGGACCGGCCGGTGGAAATCGCCTCCATGGGCGCGCGTCTCGGGCTCGTCGGCCCGGAGCTGACGCTCGGACACGTGGCGATTCTGTCGCGCGACGGCCGCCACGTGGTTATCGAAGCGCGCGAGCTGCGCCTCGGGCTCAGCCTGCGCGCGATGTTGCACGGCCAGTTTTCACGCCCCAGCCGCATCGTTCTCATTCAGCCGCAACTGGTGCTGGAGCGCGAGACCGACGGCAGTTACACGCTGCGCGATCTCGAAGGCAGTCTCAATCCGGGCGCGCGGAAAACCGACTGGCGCACGACCGCGGCCGAGGCTTTCGCCCAAGACGCCGCGCTGCGCGTGCGCGGCGGTCAGGTGACGCTGATTGACATGCGCAACCCCGCGGCGCCCCTCGTGTTCAGCAACCTGCAGATCAATCTTGACAACAGCCGCGACGATCACCGTCTGTCCGGGCGCGTGCAGTTGCCGGCGCCGCTCGGCCGCAGTCTGTCATTCAGCACGCAAGTGCAGGGCGCGGGTCTCGAGCCTGCGGCCTGGCAATGGCAGGCGGAAGTCCAGGGCGATTCCCTGAACCTGCCGCAGTGGCTGGAATACTGGCCGGCCGCGCGCGGACGGATTCGCAGCGGCAATGTGAGCGTGCGCACCGCGTTGACGGGCGTGGGTACGCGCGTGGATCAGGTCGAGGGCAGCGTCAGCGCGCGCGCAATCGTGCCGGCGAACGCGGCGTCGGGCCTGGATATGCTCGCCGGCTCTGTGATCTGGACGCGCACTGCGTCCGGCTGGACGCTCGCCGGCCGTGACTGGCAATTGCGCCGTGGCGCGGATGTCTGGCCGGCGAGCCAGTTCGATCTGCGCTTTGCGCGTGCGGCGCCGGATTCCACGAGCTGGTCCGGCGACGCCAGTTTCCTGCGCCTGCAGGATGTGACGCTGCTGAGTACCTGGCTGCCAGCGGATTTCGCCGTCGCCACTGCGCGCCTGCAGAAACTCTCGCCCAGCGGCGACTTGAAAGACGTGCAATTTGCCGCGCAACGCAGCGGTGGGGCATTCGGCCCGTGGGCGTTGGGCGGACAGTTTGACAGTCTGGGGCTGCACGCCGACGGCGACATTCCGGGCTTCAGCGGCCTGAACGGCACAGTCAACGCCAACCAGGATGGCGGCACACTGGCGCTTGCCGGTACGAACGCCACGGTGGATTTCGCGCACCTGTTCCGCGGTCCCCTGACTGCGACCCGTCTCAAGGCCGACCTGCAATTCCACCACGACGCCCAGGGCTGGATGTTCACTTTGAAGGACCTGGCGGTGGCCAATCGGGACGTGCAGCAGGCCACCGCCGCGGGCACGCTGCTGCTGCCCGCAGACGGCGGCTCGCCGGTGATTGACCTGCAGGCGAGTGTCGCGAACGCCGATGCCGGGAGCAAATCAACTTATTTGCCGGTGGGCATCATGCCGAAAGAAGTGGTCACGTGGCTGGACAGCGCCATCGTCGGCGGCCAGGCGCCGACCGCGAGCCTGATATTGCGCGGCAAACTCGCCGATTTCCCCTACGACCGTGAACCGGGCCTGTTCGACATACGCTTTCATCTGATCCACGGGGAACTGGATTATGCGGACGGCTGGCCGCCGGTAAAGGATCTCGATGCCGACGTGGAGTTCAAGAACCAGGGAATGTTCGTGACGGTGAGGCAAGGGACGCTGCTTGGCGACCAGGTCGGCGGCACCACCGCGGATTTTGCCGATTTGCGCAACGGCAGGCTGCATATCCAGGGCGAGGCGCGCGGTGATGCCGCCGCAGCGCTCGCGTTCCTGCGCAACGGCCCGCTGCAGAAGCGTTTTGGCCACGTGCTCGACGGTCTGAGTGCAACCGGCGACGCCGACGTCACCTTGAATTTGCTGCTGCCGGTGGAACGCGTGGACAACTACCGGCTTGACGGCCGGGTGCAGTTGCGCAACGTCGGCATCAGGCTGGCGGCGCTGCCGCACTGGCCGGTGAGCGGACTGCACGGCGCGGTCAGGATCACGCAGGACGGGGTGGGCGCCGAGCGCCTGCAGGCGATATTTCTCGGTCAACCCCTGAGCGTGCGGCTCAGTCCCGGTACGCATGCGAATACCACACGCCTTACGGTCGCCGGCGGCGCTCAGGCAGGGCAGTTGGCCACGATGCTGCCGGCCGCGTTCAAACCCGCATTGAGTGGCGCGACGGTGTGGCGGCTGAGCGGAGCATTGCCCAACAAGCCGGCCGAAAGCAGCACCGGACTCTCACTCACGCTGCAATCGGATCTGCAGGGTTTGGCCCTGGATCTGCCGCCGCCGTTTGCCAAAACCGCGGACGCCGCCGTGCCTTTGCAGACCGTGTTGAATTTCGACGGCAACGAACTGAACCTGCGGTTGGCTTACGGTACAGTGATGCGCGGCGTGTACAGATTGCACGACGTTAACGGCGCCTGGCGTTTCGACCGCGGAGACCTCGTGTTCGGCGGCGCTCCCCCCGTGTTGCCTGCCGCTCCCGGATTGATGATCGGCGGCGAGTTACCGGAGTTGTCGTTGGCGGCATGGAAAAAATTTGCCACGAGCGGGCCGGCTGCGGTTCCGGTAGCCCCGGTGTTGCCGCCCTGGCTCGGGGGAGCCGACCTGACCATCGGACAATTTGCCGGCTTCGATCAGCACGTCCAGAACCTGCACCTCGGCATTGCGCGCGCCGCCGATCACTGGACGCTGGCGCTGGTCAGCCAGCCGCTTGCCGGCACGATCAACTGGCCGTTCAAACCGGATGCGCAGCATCCGATTTCCGCCGACATGCAGCGCGTCACGCTCGTGCGCAAGCCGCCGGCTGGGGAAACCGCACAGCCTACGTCGAATTTCGATCCCCGTGACATTCCGCCGTTGCAGATCGACATCAAGCAGTTTCGTTACAACGACATCGCGCTCGACAACCTGCATGTTGAACTGGAACCGCAGGCAGAGGGCGTGAACCTCAAATCCCTGACAGTGGCCAGTCCCGGCCTGGAGCTGCATGCCAGCGGGCAGTGGACCGGGCAGCCCGATGCCGGCACGCACACCGTGCTCGACGTGCAGTTGCAGAGCCATGACATCAAGCAGACCCTGCAGGCATTTGGTTTCGCGCCCGGCATCAGCGGCAGCCGGGGAGAGATGCAGGCCGAGCTGAACTGGCCGGGCGGGCCGCTGGGCGAAATCCTGCCGGTGCTGAACGGCAAGCTGCACATAAAATTGCAAAACGGCAGCCTGCTCGAATTGAAACCCGGGGCCGGCCGCGTCTTCGGCCTGCTGAGCATCAACGCGCTGCCGCGCCGCCTGCTGCTCAACTTCAGCGACGTACTTGGCAAGGGTTTCGCCTACGATTCCATCGAGGGCACATTCACCATTCAAAACGGCGACGCTTACACCACCGACCTCACGGTCTCGGGACCCGCGGCCAAGATTCACTTGGTGGGTCGTACCGGCCTCGTCAAGCACGATTTCGACGAGGCCGTGGTGGTGTTGCCGAGCGTGGGCTCCACCCTGCCGTTGATCGGCGCGCTCGCCGGCGGTGTGGGTGTGGGTGCGGTGGTGTTCCTGCTCACGGAAATTTTCAAGAAGCCGCTGTCGGCCGTGGGCGAAGCCCGCTACCACCTTTCCGGAACGTGGGATAATCCCAAACTCACGGCCGTCGCCCCACCCAAACCCGCGCCCGCCAAACCCTGAGCCGCACACCGCATGCAGCGATACGTCAACCTGTTGATTTTTGCCGCGGCCTTGATCGCGGCGGTGGGTGCGCGCGCCGCCAGCTATACGATCACGCCGGAAATGTGGATGCAGCCACGCAGCGGTGAAGTCATGCTGCAGATGGCGCCGGTGCGCGCGGCCGTGCAGGACTGGATGCAGCACCCCGGCGCCAAGCTCGTGATTCTGCATTCCGGCGACGACATGGGCAGTCTCTGGGCGAGCGAAGTCCAGGACTGGCTGGTGTCCCTCGGCATTCCGTCGGCGGATATCGTGAAGCAGGTGAGCGGCCAGGACGAAAACTCGGTGACGCTGGAAGTCATGCCGTGACGGTGCACCAGGTCGCCGCCATCCAGATGAATTCCGGCGCCGACGTGGCGGTGAATCTGCGCGAAGCCGGCAAGCTCATGGCCAAAGCCGCGGCCCAGAATGCGGAATTGATCGTGTTGCCGGAAAATTTCGCGCTCATGGCGCGCACGGATGCCGAACGCCTCGCGGCCGGCGAACTGGACGGCAGCGGCCGTATCCAGGATTTCCTTGCCGACAAGGCGCGCAATCTCCGCGTGTGGATCGTCGGCGGCAGCGTGCCGGTGCTGGCCGATGCGGACAAGGTGTACGCACGCAGCCCGGTGTACAATCCCGACGGCGAGCGCGTCGCGTACTACGACAAGATGCACCTGTTCGATGTCAGCGTGAATGCGGCGGGCGAGGCGTATCACGAGTCGCGCGGCATTCTGGCCGGCGCGCGTGCGGTAGTGGCGGACACGCCGTTCGGCAAGCTGGGCCTGAGCGTGTGCTACGACCTGCGCTTTCCGGAACTTTATCGCGAGCTGGCCGCGCAGGGCGCCACGCTCTTTACGGTGCCCTCGGCTTTCACGCGCACCACCGGCGCGAAGCACTGGGATCTGCTCAATCGCGCGCGTGCCGTTGAGAATCTGGCGTTCGTGATCGCCGCGGCCCAGACCGGCCGGCACGCCAACGGCCGCGAGACTTGGGGCCATTCCATGATCGTGGATCCCTGGGGCGAAGTGCTGGTACAACGGGTGCGCGATCCCGGCGTGGTCATGGCGACTATTGACGGCGCCGCACAGCAGCGCCTGCGTCAGCGCTTCCCGGTACTTGAGCACCGGCGGCTGGAGTAGCGTCCGGCACGCGCAAAAGGTTTTTCATCGAAGATACAAGGCTTGCACAAGACATACATGCAAAATCCCCTGCAAATCGCCCGGCAACACCTGCTCGCCCCCGGCGGACTCGACGAGCAGGCCATTGCGCGCACGCTCGACCACATGCTGCGTTACCGCGTGGACGAAGCGGAACTTTACTTCCAGTTGGCGCGTCATGAATCCTGGTCGCTGGAAGACGGCATCGTCAAGGAAGGCGCGCACAACATCGAGCAGGGCGTGGGGGTGCGCGCGGTATCGGGCGAGAAGACCGGCTTCGCGTATTCCGACGAAATCGTGCTGCCGGCGCTGACCCGCGCCTCCGACATGGCGCGCGCGATAGCCAAATCCGGCGGGCAGAACGGCTTGCAGGCCTGGCACGCGGCCGCACCGCAGCGGCTGTACGCGCCGCTCGATCCCCTGCCGACACTCAAGGATGAGGACAAGGTCAGGCTTCTCGAAGAAGTGGATCGCGCAGCGCGGCGTCTCGATCCGCGCGTCAAGCAAGTAATGGTAAGCCTTTCGGGCGTGCACGAAGTGGTGCTGGTGGTCGCGAGCGACGGCACCTTCGCGGCCGACGTGCGTCCGCTGGTGCGCGTCAACGTGGGCGTGATCGCGGAGCACAACGGCCGGCGCGAGCAGGGCTACGCGGGTGCCGGCGGACGATTCGGCTACCGGTATTTTCTCGAATCGGAGCGCGCCGTGGCGCTCGCGCGCGAAGCGGTGCGCCAGGCGCTGGTGAACCTGGATGCCGCGCCGGCGCCGGCCGGCAGCATGACGGTGGTGCTCGGGCCGGGTTGGCCGGGAATCCTGTTGCACGAGGCCATCGGGCACGGCCTGGAAGGCGATTTCAACCGCAAGGGCACGTCGGCGTTTGCCGGCCGCATCGGCGAGCAGGTCGCCTCGGAACTTTGCACCGTGGTGGACGACGGCACGCTTGCCGACCGCCGCGGCTCGCTCAATGTGGACGACGAGGGCACGCCCGCGCACTGCACCACGCTGATTGAAAACGGCATTCTCAAGGGCTACATGCAGGACAAGCTGAACGCGCGCCTCATGGGCGTGGCGCCCACCGGCAACGGCCGGCGCGAATCCTTCGCGCACCTGCCCATGCCGCGCATGACCAACACCTACATGCGCGCCGGCCCGCACGATCGGGAAGAAATCCTGCGCTCGGTGCGCAAGGGCCTGTACGCGGTGAATTTCGGCGGCGGCCAGGTGGACATCACCAACGGCAAATTCGTGTTCTCGGCGAGCGAAGCGTATCTGATCGAGAACGGCAAGGTCACGCGGCCGGTGCGCGGCGCGACCTTGATCGGCAACGGTCCGGATGTGCTCACGCGCGTGTCCATGGTGGGCAATGACCTGAAGCTCGATGAGGGCGTGGGCACCTGCGGCAAGGAAGGCCAGAGCGTGCCGGTCGGAGTGGGGCTACCGACGATCCGGGTGGATGATCTCACCGTGGGCGGCACATCCTGAAGACTGATTTCTGAATTCTATGACCGCATTGGCGGTGCCTCACTGCACCGTAGTCGCACGTTATGGGAACAATACAACCGTCTGTGTTTGCACCAAGGCGCAGCGGCCTATCCATTACAAAAGCAGCAGTTGCGTGTTACGGACCAAGACCCGAGACAATCGCATAGAATACCGCACGAATCTCTGATTCTGAGAATGGAACAGGCCGGTTCTGATCGGCTGCGAGCAGTGGATCGCGAATCATGCCTTCAAATACGCCAAACAGCGCTGAGGTCACCGCAAGCGGATTCAATGCTTTGTTGAAGCTCCCATCGGACTGACCACGTTCGATCAGGTGAACCACCAGCCCCGAAAAATCCTGAAAACCCTTGGAAAGACGTATTTCACCATCGTCACCGCGTAGCCGCCGGCTTTCAAACAAAAGCAGCCTGGCTAAATCCGGATCGCGGTCGAATACTTCGATCATGGCGGATAGCACGGTGATAACCGCATCCCGCGCTGTGGTGGCCGCAGCCACGAGTTGCGCAATGCGTGGATTCAGAGGCTCCCAAGCCTCGTTAAAAATGGCCTCTAGCAGGCCAACCTTGGTACCAAAATAGCGCACCAGCTGCGATTCCGAAGTGCCGGCTTCACGCGCAATGGCGGCGGTCGATATCCGTTCAAACCCCTCCTTAGCCATGAGGTGTTTAGCTGCCGCGAGTAGCCTTTCACGGCTACTGGAGCCGTCGATGAGGGGCGATCTCGGTGGGGGCATGTTTTACGTGGCCTATATTTTTAGGTTCATTTAGCCGGTGGATGGATTAATTGCGCGAATAGTAGTACCACTACCATACGGGGTCAAACATAATCCTAAAGTGCAGAAGCTAGTGATACTATTGACAAATAATAGTTGTACTACTATCTTTTGATAGTATTATTACGACCATGGATGGGTCATCCACCCTGTCGGAGGTTCCCACCATGAGTCACGCAAAGACGCTGCTTTGCAGCATCCTGCTATTGGGTCTGGGCTATGCCGGAGCTGTTCGAGCGGCACCCACCACGCCTGCAAGCGCTACCCTGAATTCGACGGCTGCCACAAACCCACTCAGCTTCACAGGTGGCCCGGACTATGTTTCCAATCCCACGCCGGATCCCCTGAATTTGACCGGAGGACCGGTTTGCAGCCAGGTTGCGGGACTGCCTCCGTGCGACAACTACATCCTGAACCTGGATGCCGCGAGTCTGCAGACGTACCTCACCAGTAATCCCACTGCCATTGTGGATATTTTTCTCGGCTGGACCAGCATTAGTACCCAGGGCGATTACGACCTTTACGTCTATGACCAGAATGGGAATCTGCTGTCATCATCAATTAATTCCGGTAACGTACCTGAGGAGGTAAAGCTGGGCCTAGCACAACTGCTTAGCACCAACGTCACCGAGCTGAATGTCACCATAGTTCCCTTTACCGCCGACGGCTCCTCCTACAACGGTACCGTAAGCCTTAAGATTCCGCCCCAATCGGGCAACGGTGGGACGCCCAGCACCATTTATAACCTTACCAACAGTCCCGCGGGCGTTCCCCGATATCAGATTTATTACGCTCCCGACAAATTCAACAACTTTCAGAACGAGCCATCTCTTGGCGTGGACTGGAATACAGGCGTTACCCTGTTTTCCGCCCTGCAAAGCGCGGCTTGTGCACAGCCGGCGTTGGATTGTGGTCTGACCCTGAAAACTGCCTATAACAATGCCACCTCACCAGCTGTGGCCACCTGGACCGATGTGACAGCCGCGAACCAGGAGCTGTATTCAGCGGATCCCATCTTATTTACCTTTGACAAATTGGGACACACGATCTCAGTGCAGCTTGAAGGCTGTGCCACCATGGCACTTTCGGATGACGATGGTTCCAGTTGGACGCCGTCAGAGGGCTGCGGTTTCCCTGTTTTTGGTGTGGACCACGAAACTGTTGGTGGTGGACCCTATTCCACAACGGAACCTTTGCCGGTCCCCAACCCGCTGTTCCCGGATGCCGTGTACTACTGCTCCCAGGATCTGGTAACAGCATTCTGCGCACGCAGTGATGACGGTGGACTGACTTTCGGGCCCGGTATTCCCATCAGCAATGCCGTGGCTGATACACCGGTCAGCGGTTTGTGTAGTGCCTCCATTCACGGTCATGTAAAGGTGTCCCCGGTGGACGGCACCGTGGTTGTACCGCAGCGCAACTGCGGCACCAATCCAGGCATGGAGGTCAGCACCGATAACGGCGCCACTTGGACCGTAAGTTTGCTGCCAGATACCGTGAATACCACCAACTCACCGGATCCTTCGGTGGCTTTCGCGAGCGACGGCACACTGTATTTCGCCTTCCAGGGGGCCGATAATCATCTGCATGTGGCCGTATCTCACGATGACGGGCAGACCTGGGTGAATGATCAGGACGTATCCGGACCCTACGGCATCGTCAACACCACTTTCCCGGAGGCGGTCGCAGGCGACCCAGACCGCGCAGCGGTCGCATTCCTCGGCTCCCAGACGCCTGGCGATTATCAGTCAGCGTCTTTTCCTGGCGTGTTCCATCTCTATATCGCTACCACTTATGATGGCGGCCAGACCTGGAGCGTTGTGGATGCCACGCCCAACATACCCGTGCAGGTGGCGGGCGGCATTTGCAATGAAGGCGATAGCTGTTCGAGTGCGCAGCACCGAAATCTGCTGGATTTCAACGACGCGGGTCTCGACAGCCATGGAAACGTGGTGGTCGCTTTTGCCCAGGGGTGCATTGACGCTTGCATGACCAACCCTAACCAAAGCCCGACCTACCAGGCGTTGCCGAGCATTGCCTACCAGTCGGGCGGCAAGCCGCTGTTTTCCGAGTTTGATCCCGTCGAGCCAGCTGCGCCGAAGCCACCATTGCTGGTGAGCGCTGCAGCTCAAAGTGGCGGTCCAGTACAGCTGAGCTGGGACGTGCCGGACGACGGTGGTTCGCAGCTCACAAGCTATGTGATTAACCGCGGAACTTCATCCGGGTCGGAAAGCACGCTTGCAACAGTCCCCGCAAGCGGTACCCGCTACCTGGACACCAGCGCTAAGCCTGGCACCACTTATTACTATACCGTGGCGGCAGTCAACAGCATCGGTGAAAGCGCGCCAGGTAACGAAGTGCAATCGGTGCTAGTGCAATCCAAGCCTGCGCAGTCGCCTTGCGTGCTGCCCGGCGTAACTGTTGTCAGTCAGCAGCCAGGCAGCCAGACGGGTGGTGCAGGCAATAACGAGGAGTACGACATCACCGGCGTAAGCTTTGCAGAACCGTACAACCCCAACAATGCGGCCGAAACATTGGTCATTACCATGACGGTCGATAACCTCTCAGCACTTCCTGCATTGCCGCCAAATTCCTACTGGAAGGTGTATTTCAACTACCAGGCGCCCGGCGCATCCACTCCAACCACCTTCTTTGTGGATATGGATACCAGTGGCTCGACTTCTACCAGTTCGCCGACAAATGGGACCTCGGTTACACCGGAGTTTGTATATGGCGTGCAGACCACGAGCCCTACTGGCGGCACTGGTGACAGCACCTTGGGAACTATCCAGGGCGGCATTGATACAGTGCATAACACCATTACTTTCGTACTGCCCGCCTCGCTCCTGTTGCCGCCGAACGGCAGCTTCCCCAATGTAACGGCTGGTACCAGCGGTACGCCCCCATCAACTGGCTCGGTTCTGAGCAGCATCCAGGGCAAAGTCTTGGCATTAGTCGGGGCAGCCGGGACCGGTCTGTTGGAGACCATGGACACCACGCCCACCGGCAGCTACACGCTTGTCGGTAATCAGTCCTGTGCGCCAAATATCCCGCCCACCGCGGAACTGAGTGCTACCCCCACGGAAGGCGTGGTGCCGTTCGCCGTAGCGTTTGATGCTTCTGGTTCACATGAACCACCGGCTGATAATGGTGTTGATACGATTGTCAGCTATACCTTTAACTTTGGCGATGGCAGTGCTGCCATAACGCAATCTACGCCGACCATTTCCCACACCTATACAGCAGCAGGCGATTACGATGCGAGCGTGACAGTGACAAACTCACGTGGAGCAAGTGGCACTGCGAGCGTGGGTATCAACGCCAGCGCACCCAGCATGATTTCTGGGGATGGCTGGATTTCCGTCTCCAATGGTACCGGCAAGGCACATTTCAACTTTAACGCTAACTCCTCCATAAAAGGGAATCTCAAGTACAGCGATGATGCAACCGATGTGAGTTTTAGTGGCGGTACCATCAGTTCTTATGCGCAGAATGGCGGTTGCGTCACTTTCAGCGGAACAGGTGTACTGCAAAATGGAGGTGGATCGGTGAGTTATACGGTAACTGCGTGCGATGGAAGTGTATCCGGAACGGGTAACAACACTTTCAGCATCAGCGTATCGGGAGCCGCCACTGATTCGCAATCGGGTGTACTCGGTGGGGGCAATATAAGGCTCGTCGATCAATAAATATAAAATCGCAATATCGCCCCGTTCCCAGTAATGGGAACGGGGCTTTCCCCTAGCGGAGTCGCGACTACGCGCTTCAGGCACTCAGACCGGGAAATTTGTTCAACCGGGCCAGTAATTCCCTGCGGGTTTTGCACACCAGCTTGACGTGACCCAGGTTGCGGTTGGGACACGCGAGGCCGTATTGAATCATCATGTTGGAGTGCAGGCTGCTCAGGCATATCCTTGTAGCCAGGCTTGCAGCACGTGTGTCATGTCGGCGGCCTTGGCGAGTCGGCGCAGACGTTGCAGGTTCAATAATTCCATATCCATGTCTGCATGCGGCGGCCAGGTGCGATGGCTGCGCGGGCTGGCCGCGAGATACAGCCAGTCGAACAAGGCTTTTTCCGGCGTGGCGCGCGGATGGTCGTACTGTTCCGCACGGCTGAGCCGGTCTGCGGCTGCACCGGCTTCGAGAATGCGGCGCGGCAGGCCGAAAAAGTGCAGGCTGCCAGCCTGGGTGCGCTGCCGACCGAGACGCGGCGGTGGCGCTCCCCGATCCAGCGGCACCACGGCAGTGACGGCATGCGATGGATTGTTGAGTACTCCGGCATCGCCCAGCACGGTGTTGAGTGACACCACGGCATCGGTGCGCAACCAGGATGCCGCGTCCGCCAGTGTGCCGGCGGGGCGACGCCAGCGGTTCAGGAACAAGCCACGCTGCACGGATTGCAATTTACCGCGGGCTTTGCCGGTTTTGAGCCAGTAACTGAGACTGCTGGGAGCGACCGGGCGGCCCTTCGCGGTGCGCGCAAAACGCGCCAGCAACGCGCGGTTCAGTACTGCAGGCGCACCCGCGGTGGCCAGGTGCTCCTCAAGAATGGCGCGCCAATCGTTCATGGCGGGAGTCTGCGCAACTGCCGTTCTGCGTAATCCCGCACACGCTGCTTCAAGGCGGTCCATTCCGTTTCGTCGAGGCGTTCGGCCACCTCGGGAGGAAGCGCGTCGCGCAACTCCGACATAAAGCGCGGCCAAGTCAATTCCCCAAGGTGGGCGCGCAACACGGCGACAGGATTCGTGCCTTCCAATTTGGCGCGTTTCACAGCCCAAGTCACCTGTTCGGCTGAGGGCTCCTTGTCAGTGTGATGGAGCAGATCAAGGTCGTAAACGTCGCGTGGCACGCTGCGGCCGAGCAGGGCGGCCAATTTGCCGGCAATCAGCGCGGGTTCATCGTAAATATCCACCCAGAATCGTGCGATGCCTTTTGCCGCGCGCGGCGTAAACGGGTGCTGCACAACGGCACCCGGCACGGCCCGCGCGGAATCACGCGAAACCTCGATTTCAACATGCTGGCGGCGGCCGTCGGCATCCTCGAAATTCACTTTCCAACGCGGGCTGACCTCGGCCTTGCCGGGTTCGGAAACCGTGAGATTGCGAAGCGGCAGGCCACGTGCCGCCCCCCCGAATGGCGTGTGCGATGCTGTGATGCAAGGATTCGGCGCTGCGTTTTGGATGGACGAAATCCAGGCTTATGTCCTTGGTGAGCCGCTGTTCGCCGAACAATGCGCGCAGCGCCCCGCCGCCTTTCAGCACGAAACCGCCCCCCTGTTTGTGGAAGATCTCGCGGGTCAGACGCTCCAGAAACTGCTCACGCAAATTATCCATGGCAGAATGTCTGCATGAAGTCTGTAATGCCATGAGTTTTAGCATAACAGACTTCATCAATGGGTCTGGAAGGGCCGTGCCTGCCTTGCCGCAGCGCTATTGGTCAAGGCCGGGGAAGTTCTTGAGTATGGCCGCGAGTTCCCTGCGGGTTTTGCACACCAGCGTGACATGACCGAGCTTGCGGCCGGGGCGCGGCTGCTTGCCGTAGTCGTGATAATGGACTCCGGGAATCTTGAGCACCTCCTCCAGCGGCGGCAGCGCACCGATGAAATTCACCATCGCCGAATGACCGATGGCGGAAGTGTCACCCAGCGGCAGGCCGAGGATTGCGCGCACGTGGTTTTCGAACTGGCTAGTCACTGCGCCCTCGATGGTCCAGTGGCCGGAGTTGTGCACGCGCGGCGCGGTTTCGTTGGCCATTAGCCGGCCGTTTTTCACGAAGAACTCCACGGTAAGTACACCGGCGTAATCGAAGTGCTGCAGGATGCGCCGGAGATAGAGTTGCGCACGCGCCTGCAAATTCCGGTCGGCGTAAGGCGCGAGTGACAGGCGCAGGATGCCGTCGCGGTGGCGGTTCTCGACAAGCGGATAAAAGCGCAGGTCGCCGCGGCGGTTGCGTACGCCGATGAGCGACACTTCGCGCTCGAACTCGATGAATTCCTCCAGAATCAGCGGCACGCCGCCGAGTGCGTTGAAGGCGCTCCCCAGTTCCGCCGGGCTGCGGATAAAGCGCTGGCCGCGGCCGTCGTAACCGAGGCGCCGGGTCTTGAGTACCGCGGGATAACCGATGGCATGCATGGCCTCTTCGAGATCGGCCATGCCGTCCACGCTGCGGTATTTCGGCGTCGGGATTTTTAGCTGGGCGAACAGTTGTTTTTCCGAGAGCCGGTCCTGGCCGGCGGCGAGCGCCGCGACCGGCGGCAGGAAGGGCTTGCCCTTTGGCAGTCCGGCCAGCGCCGCTACCGGCACGTTCTCCACGTCGTAGGTCAGCAGGTCCACGCGTGCAGCAAGTGCGGCGATTTTTTGCGCGTCGCTGAATTCGCCGAGCAGTATCTCGCCCACCTGTGCACCGGGCGCGTCGGCGCTTTTATCCAGAAACAGGAACTTCAGGCCGAGCGGATAACCGGCGAGTGCCAGCATGCGGCCGAGTTGTCCGGCGCCGACGATGCCGATGGTTTTGACAGCGGTTGCTGTGGTGGTCTGTAAATTCATGCGTGCTTGCAAGTATCCGATGACGATGTCACGACGGGCGGCATCCGGCAACACGAATGACTGTAAAAATCCCCCCGCGCGCGGCGCGCTCCCCCCTTTGGTAAAGGGAGGGCAAAAAGGGAACAGCGTCGACCATGATCGTTATCGGTGCTGTGTTTCCCGCTTTGGCAAAAAGGGGAGAGGGGGGATTTCATCACGCGTTGGGTCTGCATCGGAAGGTTTGATCAGACGCTCAAGTACGCAAGCCGGACAAAGGAAATCATTTCGCCGGGTCGGGTTTTGCCAGCACCGCTTGGGTCTGCTGCCGGCGGTACGCATCCAGCCGCTCGCGGATCTCACCGTGCTTGTTGCCGAGAATCGCCGCGGCCAGCAGCGCCGCGTTGACCGCTCCGGCTTCGCCGATGGCGAGCGTGCCCACCGGCACCCCGGCCGGCATCTGCACGATCGAGAGCAGCGAGTCCACACCCTTGAGCGCCTTGGATTTCACCGGCACACCCAGGACGGGCAGCGAAGTCTTGGCGGCGGTCATGCCCGGCAGATGCGCCGCGCCGCCGGCGCCGGCGATAATGACTTCCAGGCCGCGGTCCGCGGCCGAGGCTGCGTACTCGAACAGCAGATCCGGTGTGCGGTGCGCCGAAACCACGCGGGTTTCGTAGGGAATGGCGAGCGCGTCCAGGGTTTTGGCGCTGTGCTCGAGCGTCTCCCAGTCGGAGCGCGAGCCCATGATGACGCCGACGAGTGGCTTCATCGGGTTATTCTACCCGCGAGCCGCATCCGGATAAACCGGCGCGTTCAGCTCAATCCGTGAATATAGCGGAACAATTCACGCGCATGCCGTGGCTCCCGGCCGTTAGCCGCATCCCGCGCCGCCTCGCGCAGCAGGCGCCGCAGATGCGGGCGGTCGGCCTGCGGATGGCGCATGAGAAATTCCTCGAGTACCGCGTCGCCTTCCTGCAGCAGGCGGTCGCGCCAGCGTTCGGCATCCTGAAAATGTGCACGCGACAGCCGACCGGCGCCGCGCAGTTCCTCGAGCCTGGCACGTATGGGTGCGGCGTCCACGTCACGCATCAACCTGCCGATGTACTGGCGCTGGCGCTTGAGCGCGCCATGGCTGGTGATGCGACGCGCCTGTGTCACGGCATCGTGCAATTTCTCCGGCAGCGACAGGGCCGCCAGCTGCGGCTCCGATAATTCCGCGAGTTGTTCGCCGAGTTTTTGCAGCGCTTCGACTTCACGCTTCAATTGCGAGCGGCTGGGTGCTTCGGGATTGTCGTCCTCGGGGCTCATGGGCTTACAATACGCAGCCTTGTCTTTAACTGAAACCAAAATGCACGCGCGCGGCAAACATGATACTACGGGCCATTCCCGTGAACAGCTCGATGCGTGTGTGGCACAGGTACTCGACGAAGCGCGCGCACAGGGCGCGAGCCAGGCGGAGGCCGGCGTCAGCATCGACTCGGGACTGACGCTCACGGTGCGCCTGGGTGAAGTGGAGACCCTGGAATACCAGCGCGACCGCGGCATCGGCGTAACCGTGTATTTCGGCCAGCGCAAGGGTTCCGCCAGCAGTTCGGATTTGTCACCCGCCGCCCTGAAAGAAACCGTGCGTGCCGCATGCAGCATCGCACGTTACACCGCCGCAGACGAGTGCGCGGGTCTGGCGGATGCGGCGCTCATGGCCAAGGATTTGCCCGATCTGGATTTGTGCCATCCCTGGGAGCTCGCGCCGGAGCAGGCCATTGAACTTGCCACGCGCTGTGAAGCCACGGCACGCGGCTTCGATGCCCGCATCCGGAATTCCGACGGTGCCACCGTGACATCGCATCAAGGCTT
>JAGXAZ010000140.1 GCA_018971365.1 Gammaproteobacteria bacterium
GCCTGCTGGTCCACGAGATCGCCGGCATCCGGTTTGGCTTCCATATAGTGCAGGCTGGCGCCGGTTTCGCGCTCGCCGTGAATGATCGCCCAGTTCACCGGCACGCGGCCACGGTACTTCGGCAGCAGCGAGCCGTGCATGTTGAGCGCGCCGCGGCGCGCGACCGCGAGCAGCGGCGCCTTCAACATGAAGCGGAAATAAAACGAGAACAGGAAATCCGGCTTGAGCGCCGCGATTTTGGCCACGAATTCCGCGGCATTGGGATTTTCCGCAATGACCACCGGCACGCGGTTCAGTTCCGCGAGCCGCCGCACGCTCCCGAACCAGATGTTTTCGCGCGGGTCATCCTCGTGCGTAACCACCAGTTGCACCTTGATACCGTGCGCCAGGAGCACCGAAAGACAGCGCACCCCGACGTTGTGGTAGCCGAAAACCACCGCAGTGGCGTTGGACCGCGTGGTCATCTTGCAAGCCGGTTCCAAAAATCCTCCCCTGCCGCCCTTTGCAAAGGGGGGAGCGCGCTGCGCGCACCGGGGGATTTTCCGCGGATGTCCGTCTTGCCGGGTACGCCTGATGCAGCTTCAATCATCTTGATTTTTATTTTCCAGAATCGCGCGTACAAGGTAACGCGGCCGGCGCTGAACTTCCTGGTAAATGCGCCCCACGTATTCGCCGAGCAGGCCGATGCCGAACAGCGCGATCCCGATCAGAAAGAAAGCGATGGCGAACAGCGTGAACACGCCCTGTACCTGCGGCCCCTCGACGAAGCGATCCACCACCATGTAAACGACCAGGATGCCCGCCAGAATGGTGATGATGAAACCCGCGATGGAGAAAATCTGCAGCGGCATCACCGAAAAACCGGTGACCAGATCGAAGTTCAGGCGGATGAGCCTGTAAAGCGAATACTTGGAACGCCCGGCCTGACGCTCGTTGTGCTCGACCTCGATCTCCACCGGCTTGGTGGCGTACAGGTAAGCGAGCGCGGGAATGAAGGTGTTGAGCTCGCTGGTATTGTTGATGGCGTCAATCACCTCGCGACTGTAGGCGCGCAGCATGCAGCCCTGGTCGGTCATGCGCACGCGCGTGATGCGTTCACGCAGCCGGTTCATCATGCGCGAGGCCAGCCTGCGCCACGCGGCATCCTGGCGCTTGCGGCGGATGGTGCCGATGTAATCGTAGCCCTCGTCCATCTTGGCAAGCAGGTTACCGATTTCCTCGGGCGGGTTCTGCAGGTCGGCATCCAGCGTAATCACGCGCTCGCCGCGCGTCGCGCTGAAGCCGGCAAGGATCGCCGCGTGCTGGCCGAAGTTGCTCTGCAACAGCACCACGCGCGTCACATCGGGACGCTGCGCGAACTGCCCACGCAGCAGCGCGGCCGAACGGTCATGGCTGCCGTCGTCCACGAACACGCATTCGTAGCGGCGGCCAAGCGCGTCCATGGCCGGATACAGGCGCGCGAACAGCGTCGGCAGCGATTCTTCCTCGTTATATACGGGAATCACCACCGATACCTGGGGAATGTCTTTCTTCTTGTTTGTCATGCTTGATCCGTATCAACCCATCTCGAGGCAGGCGGCCAGCGCTGCGCGCACGCGTTCCACGTCGGCGAGCGCCATGGCCGGAAACAGCGGCAAGGTCACGGTTTCCAGACCGATGCGCTCGGCATTGGGGAACTGGCCTTCGCGGTATCCCATGTTCCGGTACAAGCTGAACTGATTGAGCGCCTGATAGTGGATACCCAGACCGATGCCGCGCGCGTGCATGCGCTCGCGCAGGGTTTTGCGGTCCGGGCAGGCGCGATTGTAACGCGGCAGCAGCGTGAACATGTGCCAGCTGTGGCCCTGATCGCCGCGTGCCGGCACCACGCCCAGTTTCTCGTCGCCCAACAGGTCTAAATAGCGGTAGGCAAGGTCCCGGCGCTTCTTGTTGAATTCGTCCAGATGCTTCAACTGGCCGAGGCCCACGGCCGCGGCCACATCGGTCATGTTGTGCTTGCTCGCGGGCCGGGTCACGTCCATGGTGCCGTCACTGTGCTTGGTGATGCCATGGAAGCGCAGAGTCTCCAGTTGCCGGGTTTCCTCGGCATCGGCCAGCGATACCGCTCCGCCCTCGATGGTGGTGAGATTCTTGTTGGCATGGAAACTGAACACTACGAGATCGCCGAAGGAACCGATCTTGCGCCCCTTATATGAGGTCCCGATGGCCTGGGCCGCATCTTCCACCACGCGCAGTCCGTGCTTTTTGGCAAGCGCATACACGGCATCCAGGTCCGCGGCCAGGCCGTTCAGGTGCACCGGCATGATGGCGCGGGTTTTTCCAGTCACGGCGGCGGCGGCTTGATCCATGTTCAACGCCCGGGTCTTGAGATCCACATCCACAAGTACCGGTTTCGCGCCGAGGCGCAGTACTACGTTGGCGGAAGCGGCGAAGGTCATCGCGGGTACAATCACCTCGTCTCCAGGCTTCACGCCCGCGATCACCAGCGCCTCTTCGAGCGCGCCGGTGGCGTGCAGGAAACTGCGCAGGAAGCGGCCGCCGCCAAGGTAATCCGCCAGGCGCTTTTCAAATTCGGCGACCTTCGGGCCGGTGGTAATCCAGCCGGAACGCAGCACCTCGGCCACGCTCTCGATGGTTTCCTCGTCAATGCTCGGGCGCGTGAACGGCAGGTAATCGGCCATGTTTGCTTCAGCCCCTGGCAACCAGATACACACCCACGATGATGACCGCGATGCCGGTAACGCGCACCGCACTCAGCGCCTCGCCCAGCAGCAGCCAGGCGGCCACCGCGGTCACGACATAGCCCAGCGACAACATGGGATAGGCGATGCTCACCGGCACGCGCGACAGGGCCAGGATCCACACCACCACGCTCACTACGTAGCACGCCAGGCCGCCGAGAATATGCGGCTCGAATGCGAGCCTCCAGCCGGCGGCCACGATCGTGGCAAACTGCAGCTTGATCACCCCCAGGTGCTGCACGCCCGCCTTGAGCAGCAATTGCGCGGCGGCGTTCAGCAGCACGCCGGTAATCACCAACAGGAAACTGATGAGGTTCATGGTTTCTTTACCGCTACACGCTGCGGGTCGCGACCAATGACCTGCATGGGCACGCCCTTTTTCTGCAGAACAGCATAGGTGGCCGCCGGCATCACCGCCAGTGCCTGCGGGACACTCTGCCAACGCTTTATAAAAGTATCCAGGTCCGGAATCCACTGCTGCGGTGCCCGCTGGATGCCGTAATACAGCTCGCCCTGGTAGGCGACCAGTGTGAGCGTGCGCTTGAGATAAAACGGCAGCGACTGCTGGTAATCGTTGAGACTGTAAAACGGGATGTCCGGCCGGTTATAGGCTCGGATCTGCTGCGCCAGGGAGTGTCCGGAGTACACCGGCGAGAACGCCTGCGCACCGCTGGTCACGACCTGGGTGGCGATGAAAAGTCCGGCCGCGATCAACAGCGTGGCCGCACTCGTCTGGCGAAAATACGCGCTGATAAATGCCGCAATCGCCGCAATCAGCAGCAGCGCACAGCCGCCGACCAGCCAGGGCAGGAACGCCCGGTACATGGGTAGCGAGATATCGCTGCCCGCGCGCAGCAGCGTCGGCGCAAGCCACAAACCGGCAACGGCCAGCGCCATGCCGAGCAGCGCACTCGGCAGCAGATCGCCACGACGCCGTTGCGCCAGTTCGTAACCCACGAGCAGGGCCAGCGCCGGAAAGATCGGCAGAATGTAGCTCGCGAGCTTGGAGCTTGAGAACGAAAAGAGCAGGAACACCAGCACGCACCAGGTCCACAGGAACAGCCGATAATTGAATTGCCCCGGCTGAGTCTGCATTACCGTGCGCCGGGACAGGCCGACAATGGCGCGCACGAACTGCGGCCACCACGGCAGAAGACCGAACAGCAACACGGGACTGAAATACCACCAGGCGCCCGGGCGGTGTGCTTCCGGCGTAAAGAACCGGTAGAAATGCTCGAAGATGAAGAAATGGAACGCAAAACCCGGATTGCGCAGTGACACCAGCACGTACCAGGGTGCCGCAATCACGATGAACAGCGCGATGCCGCCGTAAACATGCAGTTGCTTCCAGCGTTTCCAGTCGCGCGCGATGAGCGTATAG
>JAGXAZ010000141.1 GCA_018971365.1 Gammaproteobacteria bacterium
CCACGCCGCCGTGCAGGTAATAGCCGAATGTCGCGCCGGTGAGCAGTACATCGGCGCGCGGCCAGGCGCGCTGGATGGCTGCGGCAATGCCGGAATCTTGCAGGTCCAGGAGATCGTCGCCGATGCCCGGCAACACGATGACCAGCGGAGAATCCGCGACTGGCTGCGGTGCGGGAACCAACCGCACCGGCATGGGTTCGTCGGGCCGACGCGCGATACAACTCGCAATGAACAGGCCGAGGGTGCCAAGGCCCAGGAACCGGCGCAGCGGAATCAGCTTGTGCAGATTGTGCCGGCTCATCTTGGCAGGCAGCTGTCTGTTGGTACGCAGGCGGCTCGGCGCTCATGGATTTCGGCGATGCGGCGCCCTTTACTGCGGTTCGGCATGCTCCCGCTCCGGATCGCTCACGTGTGCGAGAATTGCGGCGCGAACCTGATCGCGGAGCGCGCGCGCATCGTCACCGTGCTTGCCCGCCGGCACGATCGGCGCCAGCACTTCGATTTCAACCCATCCGCGGCGTGGCCACAGGCTTTCGCCCGGAAGGATATCGCGTGCTCCGCGTATCACCACCGGCACCACCGGAATGCCGGCGCGCGTAGCTGCAAGAAAAGTTCCCAGATGAAAGGCACGCAAGCCCGGTTCGACCCGGAATGTGCCCTCGGGAAATACGCAGAGTGACACGCCATGACGCGCAAACTGGATGAGGCGATGGCCATCGATCATGGCAGCACGGGTATTGAAGCGTTCCACGAACACCGATCCCAGGCGCATCGCCAGCCAGCCGAACAGCGGGGTCTTCATGGCTTCGCGTTTGATTACGAACCCGAAACGCGGGGGCAAGGTGCTGGTGAGCAGGGGACCGTCCAGATAGCTCGCGTGACTGGAGGCCAGGAAACAGGTACTGGCGGGCAGGCGGTCCAGGCCGATAGCGCGGACGCCGATCCCGGCGGCGGCGAATAGCAAGCGGCTCGCGCATCTCGCGGCACGGCGCCGGTTCCCCCGGCCTGGCAGGATCGCTACCAGCACGGTGGCCGGGATGGCGAGCAGCAGCAACACCATCCACACTCGCAGGGGGAAGGCTGCCCGGTTCAGTGGAGTACTCGGGAATTTCATTAGATGCAGGCAGTATCCGAATTGGGTTTGATGCTGGCAAGCTGGCAAAAGTGTGCTAATGTTTTACATAACGGCATAGTTTGAATTGCAGGCTTATTACGCAAGGCCGCGCAAATCAGAGGATATACGACGTTTTTGTGTACGAAGTACTTGGCCAGAGATTGAGGTATTGCCGTGGCTGAAACTGGGAGCAAAAGCAATCTCGTCGGACATCGCGGCACGGAAGCCGTACGTCCGGTGCCGCCGCGGAGTGCCCATTATATTGAACAGTTTCTCGATGCCATGTGGAGCGAGCGTGGTCTGGCCGACAACACGCTTTCTGCCTACCGGGCCGATCTGCAGGGCCTGGCACGCTGGCTGGATGAACAAGGGGTCGAAATTCTCGGCGCGATGCGCGATCAACTGCTGGCGTTTCTCGCCTGGCGCATGCAACAGGGCGCACGCCCGCGCTCCACTGCGCGGCAACTGTCCAGCATCCGGCGGTTTTACCGGTATATGCTGCGCGAAGGACGCATCAATGAGGATCCCAGCACGCGCATAGACATGCCCAAACTCGGCCGCCCGCTGCCGAAATCGCTTACCGAAGCCGAGGTGGTGACGCTGCTCAAGTCGCCGGATGTGAATAATACGCTCGGGATGCGCGATCGCGCCATGCTGGAAGTGCTGTACGCAACCGGACTGCGCGTGTCCGAACTCGTGAGCCTGCGTCTCGATCAGGTGAATCTGCGCCAAGGTGTGGTGCGCGTGATCGGCAAGGGCAATCGCGAGCGCCTGGTACCCGTAGGTGAAGAAGCCCAGCAGTGGGTGGAGAAATTCCTGCACGATGCACGTCCCGGGATTGTCGGCGCGCAGCAAACCGATTATCTGTTTCCCACGCACCGCAGCGACCACATGACACGCCAGGCGTTCTGGCACATCATCAAGCGCTATGCACAGAAAGCCGGCATCCGCACCGCGCTCTCGCCGCACACGCTGCGGCACGCGTTTGCCACGCATCTGCTCAACCACGGTGCGGACCTGCGTGTAGTGCAGATGCTGCTCGGGCACAGCGACGTGTCCACCACCCAGATTTATACGCACGTGGCGCGCGAACGCCTGAAGGAACTCCACTCCCAGCACCACCCGCGGGGATAATGCGGATTCGCGGTCGTTACGGCAGCGTTGGCAGCGAACCTCGAATACGCGCGGGTGTCTCAATCAGCATGGGCAGGCAGCTGACAACATGAAAGGCATCGCCGCATTGTTGCTCGCGGTAGGCACGTTGACCATGGCGGCCGCCACACTGGCGGGCGGCAGTTCGGCCGAGCGGGCGCATCTGGCCAAGCAGCTCGGGATCAATTCGACCGACGTCGTGGTTTCGCCCATTCCGGGCCTGTACCGCATCACCATCGGACCGCAGATTGCGTATGTGAGCGCGGACGGCCGCTATTTGGTGCGCGGCGACATCATCAATCTGCAAAGTGGCGACAATCTCACCGCTGTCCAGCGTGACGCGGCGCGGCTGACGTATCTCAAGCAGCTCGGTCCCGCCAGCATGCTGGTGTTCGCTCCGCCGCATCCCAAACAGACGCTAACTGTGTTCACCGATATTGACTGCCATTACTGCCGCGTGCTGGAGCACGATCGGCCCAAGCTCAACGCCATGGGCATTGCGGTGCAGTATGTGTTTTTCCCGCGCGACGGCCGCGGTTCGCCGTCATGGCAGAAGGCCGTGGATGTGTGGTGCGCGGCGGATCGCAAGGCGGCGTTTGCAGCCGCCATGAACGGGGTATCACTGAAACCCGCACACTGCGATGCGGCCGCAGTGGCCGCGGGTTACACGTTCGGCCAGATGCTCGGCCTGGATGGCACACCGGCGATGCTTACCGATACCGGCAGACTCATTGACGGTTATCTTCCGCCACCGGCACTGGCGGCGGTACTCGCGCAGCAATCAAAATCCGCGCCGACGGACGAGCCCTGAAGTTCCCTGGGTCAATCTGCGCGGCTGGCGCATTCATGAGATAATCGCACCACTGTCAGCAGGTTATTGCCTGTCAAGTACGTAGCTACGGATTGTTTGCGGTACCTGTCTGCCCTGGTTTTGAACAATTTTCTTTGGAGAAATGTCATGCACAAGAAACTTGCATTGGGCGCACTCGCGCTCGCGGCGGCGTCCCTGATCGCCGCCAACGCCTACGCCAAGACCTACACGGTGAAGGAGCTGAACAGCGGCGCCGGCGGCACCTTCGTATTCGAACCGGATTTTCTGCATATCCAGCCGGGGGATTCGGTGGAATTCGTGCCGTCGGATGCCGGCCATGACTCGCAGTCCTACCTCGTGCCTGACGGAGCCCAGGGTTGGAAGAGCGAAATCAGCAAGCCCATTACCGTCAAGCTCACCAAGGACGGCGTGTATCTGTACGAGTGCTCGCCGCACCACATGTTCGGCATGCTGGGCGTGATCGTAGTGGGCAAGGCCGTAAACGAGGAGGCCGCCGAAAAAGCTGCGAAGGCCATGGATGCCAAGCTGATCATGAACAAGGATCGGCTGGATAAGCTCATGGACCGGGTCAAGTAACCGGCGCCGTCAATCAGGACAATAAACGCCCGTCATTGACGGGCGTTTTTTGGGGGATTCAGCGTTCCAGCAGCGCGAGTTTGCCGGGCCGGCCTTCCCAGCTTTTGGCGTCGTCGGGACCGGGCTTCTGCTGCGTGAGCACAGGCCAGTGCTTGCACAGTTCCGCATTCAGGTCCTTGAACTGCCGCTGGTCTTCCGGCAGGTCATCTTCGGAGTAAATCGCGTTGATCGGACACTCCGGCTCGCAGAGCGTGCAGTCAATGCACTCGTCCGGATCAATGACCAGCATGTTGGGGCCTTCGTGGAAACAGTCCACGGGACAGACCTCCACGCAGTCGGTGTACTTGCACTTGATGCAGTTTTCAGTGACGACAAAAGCCATGTGTCAGCCTCGGAATGCCCTCAACGGAGTGCCAATTCTGCCATAAGCCGCC
>JAGXAZ010000142.1 GCA_018971365.1 Gammaproteobacteria bacterium
CCAGGCTCGCAAGCTCCAGCATTTCCTCGAAAGTGATGCGTTCGAGTCGCCGCGCTTCCGGCACCATGCGTGGATCGGTGGTGTACACGCCCTCCACGTCGGTGTAGATCTGGCATTCGTCGGCCTTGAGCGCCGCGGCCAGCGCCACCGCGGTGGTATCCGAGCCACCGCGGCCGAGCGTGGTGATGTCACCGACGTCATCCACGCCCTGAAAACCGGCGACCACCGGAATGCAGTTCGCCGCCAACGCCGCGCGCAACTGCTCCTCATCAATTGCTTCGATGCGCGCCTTGCCGTGTGCGCCGTCGGTCAGGATTTTCACCTGCGCACCGGTGAAGGAGCGCGCCTTGAAGCCGCGCTGCTCAATGGCGATGGCGGTAAGCGCAATCGTGACCTGCTCACCGGTCGCAAGCAGCACGTCCATCTCGCGCAGACTGGGCCGCGGCGCAAGGTTCTTGCCCAGTCCCAGCAGCCGGTCGGTTTCGCCCGCCATGGCCGACACCACCACCACCAGATCGTGACCGGTGCGCCGTGCGGCACATACCTTGTCGGCCACGTGTTCGATGCGCGCACAATCGGCCACCGACGTGCCGCCGTATTTCTGCACGATCAGTGCCACGGAGATACGCCGTGGTCAATCATTGGAAATGGGCTGCGCAACTGCCAATACCCGCACAAACCAATGCGTCCCCACCTTTGAAAAAAGAGGGCAAAGGAGGATTTTCGAAATCCCCCCTCTTTCGCACTTCGCAATCCTGCGTCGTGTGAAAGCCCAGGGCAGCCATCCATGGCTGCCCGCTCGGCACTTCGTGCCTCGCCCCCCTTTGCAAAGGGGGGAGCGCGCTAGGCGCGCGGGAGGATTTTTCATGGGCGTTCATTTGTTTGGCTGTTCCAAAAAATCTTGTTCATTCAACCGAGACGTGTGCGCACCCAGTCGGGCACGGAGCGCAGTGCGGCATCCAGTTTCACAGGCTCGGTACCGCCCGCCTGCGCCATGTCGGCACGGCCGCCACCCTTGCCGCCCACTTGTTCCGCTACGTGGTTCACCAATTCACCCGCCTTGATCTTGGCGGTACGGTCGGCGGTCACGCCGGCCACCAGCCGTACTTTGCCGTCCTCGACCGCGGCCAGCACCACGGCCGCGGAGCCGAGTTTGTTCTTCAACTGATCTACCGTGTCGCGCAGCGTTTTGGCATCCGCACCGTCGAGACGCGAAGCCAGCACTTTGATGCCGTTGACTTCGACGGCCTGTGAAGCCAGATCGCCTCCCTCGCGGCTTGCGAGCCGGCCCTTCATCTGCTCCAGCTCCTTCTCGAGTTTGCGGTTGCGCTCCACGAGCTGCTCAACCTTTTCGCCCACGCGGTCGGCGCTGGACTTCGTCAGCGCGGCTAGCGCATGCAGCATGCGCTCGGCCTGTTGCACCCATTGCACCGCACCTTCACCGGTAAGCGCTTCGACGCGACGGATACCGGCCGCCACACCGGTCTCGGACACAATCTTGAAGAAGCCGATGTCGCCCACGCGCCGCACGTGCGTACCGCCGCAGAGTTCGGTGGAAAAATCGCCGAACTTCATGACACGCACGGTGTCGCCGTATTTCTCGCCGAACAGCGCCATGGCGCCGGATTTAATGGCGTCATCGTATGGCATCTGGCGCACGTTAGCTTCTGTATTGTGGCGGATTTCCGCGTTTACCAGATCTTCAATCTTCTGCAATTCTTCCGGCGTCACCGGCTGGTTATGGGAAAAATCGAAGCGCAAGCGGTCCGGCGCCACCAGCGAACCTTTCTGCATTACGTGCGTGCCGAGCACCTGGCGCAGGGCCGCATGCAACAAATGCGTGGCGGAATGGTTGAGCACCGTAGCGGCGCGTAGTTTTTTATCTACTTCGGCCTCGGCCGTCTCACCGATTTTGAATTCGCCTTTGACCACGGTGCCGAGGTGCGCGTGCGCACCTCCGCCACGCTTCTGGGTATCTTCCACCTTGAACTCAGCGCTCGCGGCACGCAACACGCCCCGATCGCCAACCTGGCCACCGGATTCGGCATAGAACGGCGTGCGGTCCAGGACCACCATGCCCTGCTCTCCTGCCTTAAGCGATTTCACCGCATCTTTACCGCGAAACAGTGCCACGATCTTGCCCTTGTCTTTCAGGGTGTCGTAGCCGGTGAAGTGGGTTTCGCCCGCGATCTCGACATCCTGGGCATATTCGGCGCCAAACTGGCTTGCCGCCCGACCGCGCTCACGCTGCTTTTCCATTTCACGCTCAAAACCTTCCATATCCAGCGTCAGCCCGCGCTCGCGGGCAATGTCATTGGTAAGGTCCACTGGAAATCCATAGGTATCGTAGAGCTTGAACACGGTTTCACCGGCAATCTGCTTGCCTTTCAGGCCGGTGACCGCTTCGTCCAGCAAGTGCACGCCCTGTTCCAGCGTTTCGGCAAAATGCTTTTCTTCCTGTAGTAATGCTTTATCGATACGCTCATGTGCCTCGTGCAAGCCGGAATACGCCTTGCCCATCTCTTCGTCCAGCGCCTTCACCAGCTTGTGGAAGAAGGGCATATCCTGGCCCAACTTGTAGCCGTGGCGCACGGCGCGGCGGATGATGCGGCGCAGCACGTAGCCGCGGCCTTCGTTGGAGGGTAATACGTCATCAGTAATCAGAAATGCGCAGGCGCGGATGTGGTCGGCAATCACGCGCAGCGAGGGACTCGCCAAATCCTTCGCGCCGGTGACTTCGGCCGCGGCCTTGATCAAATGCTTGAATAAATCAATGTCGTAATTGGAGTGCACACCCTGCATGACTGCGGCGATGCGCTCCAGACCCATGCCGGTGTCCACACAGGGTTTGGGCAGCGGGGTGAGCTTGCCGTCCGCGTCGCGGTCAAACTGCATGAACACGAGGTTCCAGATTTCGACGTAGCGGTCACCTTCCGATTCTGCGCTGCCGGGCGGACTGCCAGCCACGCCGGCACCGTGATCCCAGAAGATTTCCGTGCACGGGCCGCAGGGGCCGGTATCCGCCATCTGCCAGAAGTTGTCGGATGCGTACGGCGCACCCTTGTTGTCGCCGATACGCGCGATGCGTTCTTTCGGCACACCGACCTCTTTCGTCCAGATATCGTAAGCCTCATCGTCGGTGTGGTACACCGTGACCCAGAGACGGTCGGCCGGCAGTTTCCAGACTTTAGTCAGAAGTTCCCAGGCCCAGACAATCGCGTCACGCTTGAAATAGTCGCCGAATGACCAGTTGCCCAGCATTTCAAAAAACGTGTGATGCCGCGCCGTGTAACCCACGTTTTCAAGATCGTTGTGCTTGCCACCGGCACGCAGGCAGGGCTGCACGTCGGCCACACGCCGGTGCCGGGGCTTCTCGCGGCCGAGAAAAATATCCTTGAACTGCACCATGCCGGAGTTGGTGAACAGCAAGGTGGGATCGTTGGCCGGCACCAGAGATGCGGCGGGCACGATGGTGTGCCTCTTGTTACGAAAGAATTCCAGAAAGGATTCGCGGATTTCGTTGCTAGTCATCATGTTGAATTATTGTGGGAGCGACGGTCTACGTCGCGATTCCTTGTTGCAGCAGCCGTCCCGGCCGCGATAAGTTTTGAAATCGCGGCGAATATCGCCGCTCCCACAATGGAAATTAATTCTCAAATTCGATATCGCCTTTCATCACCTGCCGGATCTGCCCGGCAGTAAACCCGCGCTGCTGCAAAAAACGCGCTTGCCGGGCGCGTTCCGCGTGATCCTGCGGCAGTGCCGCACCAAAACGCTTGCGGCGTACATGCTCCGCATTCACCACCCAGGCGTCGCGATGCTCGGCCAGCCTGGCTTCCACCTGCGCCGTATCCACACCGCGACCGCGCAATTCCTCGCGGATCTTCGCCGGTCCGGCACCGCGCCGCAGGCGTGAGGCGACGAATTCTTCCACAAACCGTACATCACTCACGAGATTTCCGGCCGCCAGCGCACCCACGGCCTCACCCACCGATCCCGGCTCATAGCCGCGCGCCACAAGTTTGGCGGAGAGTTCCTGCACGGAGTGCTCGCGCCGTGCCAGCAGTCG
>JAGXAZ010000143.1 GCA_018971365.1 Gammaproteobacteria bacterium
CTCGCGGATGCCGTCCTGACCGTCAATCACGAAATCCTGCGGCAGCACATGCAGGATTTTCTGATCCGCCGTCACGCTCACCGCGCGTGCCGCGTCGATTACGCGCTCCACATCGCCCGCGGTCACCTCCTTGTCGCGGATGGCCACCACCCCGTGTGAGTTCAGGCTGCGCACGTGGCCGCCGGCGATGCCGGTATACACCGAGTGGATCTGGCAACCGGCCATCAATTCGGCCTCGGCCACCGCCCGCTGGATGGACTGCACCGTGGACTCGATGTTGACCACCACCCCGCGTTTCAGTCCGCGCGAGGGGTGCGATCCGATGCCGACGATCTCGATGGCGCCGTCCGCGAGAATCTCGCCGACGATGGCCACGACTTTGGAGGTACCCACGTCGAGTCCCACGATGAGCTGCTTGTCGGTTTTCCTAGTCATTCAATCGAACCTCGTTGGCGACTGCAGTTGGCGGCGTAGCCGCCACGCCAGGCTCGCTGCAAGTCTGAGAACCATCTTTGGTGCGTTGTCCAGCCGCGCCGTCCTTGGCGCGGGGTTTGCCGTCGGCGCCGACCTGCCACCGGCAGGTCGGCGTATAGCCGACGGCAAACCCATTCGTATAGCGCATGTCCACGTAGGCCACGTTGGGCAGTTGCGCCGCGAGTGTCGGCAAAGCCACGCTCACAAACCGCTCGAGCCGCAACTCGGCATCTTCACGACCGAGGCGCACCTGCAGGCCATTGCCCAACTGCAGGCTGGCATCACCGCGTGCATCCATGGTGAGTTGTCGCAGCGCGAGCGCATGTGGCGCGAGCAACGCGGCGAAGGTGCGGTACTCGGCGAGCACGTCCGCTTCGCCGCCGTGCGGGCCGTTCAGCGCCGGTAACCGGGCCCAAGCGCTGTCGTCGGAGTGTACGAACACGCGACCCCTGTCATCCATCAACCCGTTGCCATTCCAGCGCACCACCGGCTGCTCTTCGGTGACTTCCACATACAGCGTGTGCGGCCAACTGCGCCGCACCGCAGCACTCGCTACCCACGGCAGCGCCGCTACCGCAGCGCGTACCGCATCCACATGCGTGGTGAAGAATCCGCTGCCCAGCGCCGAGCGCACCGCACCCTGCACCGCCTGCGGCGGAACGTGCTCGAGCCTGCCGGTAATCACCAATTGCGTGAGCGCGGGTCCGGCCAGCAGCGGCGACGCGTAATGCACCGCCGATGCAATGCCAGCGGCCAGCAACATCCCGACCAGGCTGCCGCCGATTACCTGTCCGCGCGTGACGTGCAGGCCGATGCGGGATATGCGCGTATTCATGAGTGCACCTCCTTATCGGGTGCGGCAGACGCATGCGCGGCAGCCAGATGCTGTGACAACTCGGCCGCAATCGCGCCGATGTCGCCGGCACCCAACGTGAGCAGCAGATCGCCGTCGCGCAGCACGCCGGCGAGCGCCTGCGGCAAATCCTGGGTGTGCAGCACGAACACTGGATCCACGCGCCCGCGGTTGCGGATGGAGCGCGCCAGCGCCCGCGCATCCGCACCGGCAATCGGCGCTTCGCCCGCGGCGTACACCTCGAGCAACACCAGGGCATCCACCTGCGACAGCACTTCGGCGAAGTCCTCGAACAGGTCGCGCGTGCGGCTGTAGCGGTGCGGCTGAAATGCCACCACCAGTCGTCGTCCCGGCCAGCCTTCGCGCGCCGCCTGAATGGTGACCGCGAGTTCGCGCGGATGATGGCCATAGTCATCCACCAGCAACACCTGGCCGGCGGGCGTGGCGATTTCTCCGTGAATCTGGAAGCGCCGGCCCACGCCCTGAAAACCGGCGAGCGCTTTGAGCACCGCGTCGTCAGTCACGCCCAGATCCTGCGCCACCACCATCGCGGCCAGGGCATTCAACACATTGTGGCGTCCGGCCAAATTCAAGGTGACATCCAGCGGTGCACGTTGGCCGGGCCGCCATGCCTTGAACTGCGTCTTACGGCCGTCGCGGCGAATGTCGCCGGCACGGAAATCCGCGCTTTCGGCGATGCCATAGGTGAGCATCGGCCGCGCCACCTGCGGCAGCACCTCGCGCACTTCGGCATCGTCCACGCACAGCACCGCGAGGCCGTAAAACGGCAGGTGGTGCAGAAACTCCACAAAGGTGGCGCGCAGCCGGCTGAAATCGCCCTGATAGGTGCCGAGATGGTCGGCGTCTATATTGGTGACTACGGCTATCAATGGCTGCAAATGCAGGAACGAAGCGTCGCTTTCGTCAGCCTCGGCTACCAGATACCGGCCCTTGCCGAGATAGGCATTGCTGCCGGCGCTGATCAGCCGGCCGCCGATCACGAAGGTGGGATCCAGGCCGCCTTCGGAGAGCACGCTCGCCACCAGGCTGGTGGTGGTGGTCTTGCCGTGGGTGCCGGCCACGGCGATGCCGAAGCGGAAGCGCATGAGTTCGGCGAGCATTTCCGCACGCCGCACCACCGGTGTGCGCCGCGCGTGTGCCGCCGCCACTTCCATGTTGTCCTCGTGGACCGCGCTGGAAACCACCACCACGTCCGCGTCCCCCAGATTCTCGGCGCGATGGCCCAGCAGCACGCGCGCACCCAGGCCGGCGAGACGTCGGGTGATGGCGTTGGTGCGCAGATCCGAGCCGCTCACCTGATAGCCGAGATTAAGCAGCACTTCGGCGATGCCGCCCATGCCGGCGCCACCGATGCCGACCAGGTGGATGCGGCGGATGCGACGCATGAGTTCGTTCATGACGCGCCTCCCGCCCGCAGGCAGGCTTCGGCCACCTTGAGCGCCGCGTGCGGTTTGGCAAGCGTGCGCGCACGCTGCGCCATGGCCAGCAACATCTGCCGATCCATCGCTACGCGGTGCAGCACGGCGAGCAGACTCGCAGCGGAGAGTGCCGCTTGCGGTAGCAGCTCGGCCGCAGCGGCGCGCACCAGGAATTGCGCATTGTGCGTCTGATGGTCATCCACCGCCGCTGCGAACGGCACCAGCACCGCGCCCAGTCCGGCCGCGGTGAGTTCCGCAATCGTGAGCGCACCGGCACGGCACACCGCAAGATCCGCCCAACCATAGGCGCCGGCCATGTCCTCGATGAACGCCGTTACGCGCGCCTGGATCCCGTGCTTGCGGTAGGCTTTGGCCACCGCCTCCACATCCCGCGCACCGGTCTGATGCCAGACTTCCGGACGCGGCAACGCTTGCCATTGTGCAAGTGCCGCCGGCACGGTTTGGTTCAGGACCTGCGCGCCCTGGCTGCCACCGATTACCAGCACGCGCAGGGCGGCGCCGCGGCCGGCAAAGCGCGCCTCCGGCGGGGGCAAGGCGGCAATCGCGCTGCGCACCGGGTTGCCGACATATTCGGCACGTCGCGCAGCGCTGAAGCTGCCGGGGAATCCTTCAAGCACGCGCCGCGCCATGTAACTCAGTACCCGGTTGGTAACGCCCGGCACGGCGTTCTGCTCGTGCAGCACCAGCGGACAGCCGCTCAGGCGCGCCACCAAACCGCCCGGCCCGCTCGCGAATCCGCCCATGCCCAGCGCCACCGCCGGCCGCAGCCGCCGGAAAATCCGGCGCGCCTGCTGCAGTGCGTGTGCCACGCGCCACGGCGACATCAACAGGCTCCCCCAACCCTTGCCGCGCAGACCGCCGACATCAATCCATTGCATGGCAAATCCGGCCGCGGGCACCACACGCGCTTCCAATCCGGCACGTGTGCCAATCCAGCTGACTTCATGGCCACGGGCACGCAGCACGTCCGCCACCGCAAGTGCGGGAAAAACGTGACCACCGGTACCTCCAGCCATGATTAAAACCTTCATGTCTCCAACTCTGCACACCGAACCATCCCTGGTGGGCACGCCAGCCACGACATCCATGTCGTGTCGCTCGGCCGGAGCGGAATGCCACCGGCATTCCGCTCAAAATCCCAGCCTCGCCCTCCAGCCATGATTAAAACCTTCATGTCTCCAACTCTGCACACCGAACCATCCCTGGTGGGCACGCCAGCCACGACATCCATGTCGTGTCGCTCGGCCGGAG
>JAGXAZ010000022.1 GCA_018971365.1 Gammaproteobacteria bacterium
CGGTCAGCTCGTTCTTGAGTACACGGTTGAGGTATTGGATCGTCTTGGTGTCGCCTTGCATGTTGACCTCAGAACATGCGATGGACCGCCGCCAGCATAGGCAGGCGCCAGTGCCAAATCAAAAAGCCGTCGTCTTTGGAGTTGGGCAATACAAGGAATTCGCGGCGACTGTACCCTGCGCGTCAGCGCGTCGCCGGCAACGATCTCGCTGACGGGTCGGACGCCCGAGCCCCGGCAATTTCCAGCAGGCGCCTAGCAAGTGCCTCGTCCACCTGTGCGGCGCAGCAGCCGCATTCGCTGGTCACCGCCAGCCGGGCGCGGAGATCGGCCACGGTCAGCGCACCCTCGTCAATGGCCAGGCGAATCTGACTCTCGGTCACCGCATTGCAGACACAGACAATCATCGGATTTACCAGTTCAACGCATGCATAATCATAAACGTAAATGAGAATGATTGACAATACCAAAAAGATTGGTCTATATTGATCTCACAAATGCGAATGACTCGCATTTGCTAATAGGTAGCAGCCTACCCGGAAGAAATGCCATGCGCCGACAGCTCATTCCTTTGGCCCTGTTCGCCGTGCTGGCGGTTGGGGCCACCGCCTACGCCGAAACTCCGACCACCCACCTGATTATCAAGGACCGGGTATTCACCGTGCAGGAACTGACGCTGCCCGCCGACACCCAAGTCAAGCTGGTGGTCGAGAACCAGGACCGCATTCCTGCGGAATTCGAGAGCTACGACTTGTCGCGCGAGGTCGTGGTGCCAGGCCGCAGCTCGATCGTGGTGTATATCGCGCCGCTCGCGCCGGGCCGTTACAACTTCTTCAACGACTTCAACCACGCAGCCCAGGGATGGGTGGTCGTAAATGCACCGGCCGAGAGCAAGACCGGCGGCCGAAAATAATCTGACCCCAAGGCCCCATCCATGCTTGCCACGGCCGTCATTGTTTTTCGAGAAGTGCTGGAAGCGGCACTGGTGATCGCCATCGTGCTGGGTGCGAGCCGCAGCGTCGCTGGCCGCGGCTGGTGGGTGCTGGGCGGCATCGTTCTGGGCACACTCGGCGCCGGACTGGTGGCATTGTTTGCCGATGCCATTGCCCAGGCTTTCACTGGCAACGGCCAGTCGCTGCTGAATGCCGTGATCTTGCTGCTCGCGGTACTGATGCTTGGCTGGCACATCGTGTGGATGAGCGGTCACGGGCGCAAGCTCGCCGGGGAGATCAAGGAAGTCGGCGCCGCGGTACAGGCCGGCAAGAAGACCCTGGCCGCGCTACTCGTGATCTGTTTCACCGCGGTAATGCGCGAAGGCTCGGAAGTGGTGCTGTTCCTGTGGGCGATCGCCGCGAGTGGTGGCCGTGAATTCGGCATGACGGTGGGCGGGTTTGCTGGTCTCGCGGCCGGCATCGCAGTGGGCGCACTGCTTTACCGCAGCCTGCTGTTCATCCCCATACGCTATTTCTTCACGGTCACCGGCTGGCTGCTGCTGCTGCTGACCGCGGGGCTCGCGGCGCAGGCCGCGGGTTTCCTCAACCAGGCAAACCTGCTCCCGGCGTTGGGCACCAGCCTGTGGAACACCTCGCACATCCTCAGTCAGCAGAGTATGTTCGGCGAATTGCTGCATATCCTGGTGGGCTACATCGCCCGGCCTTCCGGAATCGAATTGCTGTTTTACGCGGTCACGCTGGTGACGATCTTCACGCTCATGCGCCTGATGGGACGGCATGCGGCCCGTCCGCGCACGACGGTGCGCGGCAGCGAAGCGCGCGCCGAAGCCCAGCCGAGCAGTTCCTGAATCAGTAGTGTTGATGAAATTCATGGGGTGCGCCTCAGAGGTGTGCTCATGTCCGAAAACCGTCACTTGAAGAAGATCAACGTGCGTATTTTTCTGTCCGGACTTCTGCTGACCACCGTTGCCGCCGTTTGCGTGTGCCTGCCGGCACAGGCCGATGATTACATCGTCTATTCGCCGTACGTGGTGCAGGGCCAGTCGGAAATCGAATTCCGCGGCCACAGCTTCCATGAAGGTGATCCCGCGGTCAGCGGCGAGTATCAGTATCTGTTTTCCTTTGCGCACGCCTTCACCTACTGGTGGAAGCCGGAAGTGTATTTCGCCGAATACCAACGCAACCCCGGCGCCGGACAATATCTGAAAGTGCGGGAATTCGAGAACACCTTCCAGCTCACGCCCACGGGAGAATATTGGGCGGATGTGGGACTTCTGGCCTCTTATGAATACAAAACCCAGGACGGCCAGCCCAATGAGCTGGAATTCGGCCCGCTGTTCGAAAAACGTACCGGTCGGTACGTACACCGGCTGAATCTCATCTGGAAAAAGGAAATCGGCGGCGGCGCGGCACGCAGCTATGAATTCCGCGGCGCCTACAGCCTGAGCTACCAGTGGCGCCAATGGTTCGCGCCCGGCGTCGAGATCTACGCGCTGCCGCATGACAACGCCTACCAGCTCGGGCCGGTGTTTTACGGCGAACTGGCCTCCGCACGCGGCAACGAATTCGAATACAGTGCCGGGCTGCTGGCCGGCATCAACCGCCAGGCGCCGGACCTGACTTTCGTGCTGCGCCTGGAATATGAATTCTTCTGATGCCCCATAGGGCGTAAGCTGGCACGGCAGGTGCGGGGTCCCGCACGCGAGGCTCACGTTCATGACCGATGACCGGCATTTTCACATCCGCAGCGCCCGACCTGGCGACGCGCCCCTGATACTGAAGTTCATCCGCGAACTCGCGAGTTACGAAAAACTCGCCCACGAAGTCACGGCCACCGAGCGCAACATCGAAATCAATCTTTTCGGCGCGCGGCCCACAGCCGAATGCATCATCGCGGAACACGATGGTACCGCCGTCGGCTTCGCGCTGTACTTTCACAATTTCTCCACCTTCCTGGGGAAACCCGGCCTGTATCTCGAGGACTTGTACGTGCAACCCGAATTTCGTGGCCGAGGATACGGCCGCAAGCTGCTCGCACATCTGGCGAAACTCGCGCTCACGCGCGGCTGCGGGCGTTTTGAATGGGCGGTGCTCGACTGGAACGCACCGGCCATCGGCTTCTACAAAAAGCTGGGAGCAAATATCATGGCGGACTGGCGCATCAACCGCCTGAGCGGAGGCGCGCTGGAAAAACTTGCGTCCGAAGCCTCGGACTGAAAATCATGCAGGCGAGAGCAGCCGTTCCAGTTCCGTAAGCGCCTGCCGGTACACCTGGCGTTTGAAGAAAATTACCTCGTCGACCGGATGCCAGTAATCCACCCAGCGCCAGGCATCGAACTCCGGCAGGTCGCTGGCATCCAGGCGCACCGCCGATTCCTCGCCAATCAAACGCAGCAGAAACCAGAGCTGCTTCTGGCCGATGCACAACGGCCGGCTGTCGTGGCGCTGATAGCGCGCCGGCAGACGGTAACGCAGCCATTGTCCGGTGCTACCCAGCACATCCACGTGTTCCGGTCGCAGGCCGATCTCCTCGGCAAGTTCACGGAACAAAGCCTGCTCGGGGCTTTCACGCTCCTGAATGCCGCCCTGCGGGAACTGCCAGGCGGCCTGCCCCGCGCGCCGCGCCCAGAACAGCCGGCCGGACCCATCCGCCAAAATGATGCCGACGTTGGCACGAAAGCCATCCGCGTCAATCACTTCGCCGGCGAAACCTGCAGCGTGCACACTCATGCCGTCAATTTTCCACAAATGCGCGCGGGCTGGCAAACTCCTGCAGTTGTACCCAACAGGGGATTTCTTTAACCTGCCCGCCCCGCCCGCATCCGCGGAATCTCGCCATGAAGCTCGCGCTCTTCGACCTGGATCACACGCTGCTCGACGGCGACAGCGATGATCTGTGGTTTCAGTTTCTGGCGCAGCGCGGGGCAGTGGACGGCGTACGCGATAGCGCCGCACGCACACAATTCATTGCCGACTACCGTGCCGGCCGCCTGAATGTGCCGGCGTTCTACGCGTTCGTGTTGCGACCCCTGGCGCAGTACGACCTGCCCACGCTGCTCGCCTGGCGCGCGCAATTCCTGACCGAATGCGTGCGGCCGCGCATCAGCGCCACGGCACGTGCGCTAATCGCCGGTCACCGCAATTCCGGGCACGTGCTCGCCATCATTACCGCTACCAACCGCTTCGTGGCCGAACCCATCGCCGCGGAACTTGATGTTCCCAACCTGCTGGCCACCACGCCGGAATACGATGGCCGACGCTTCACCGGGCGGGTCTCCGGGATACCCTGCTTCCGGGAAGGCAAGCTGCAACACCTAGACGCCTGGCTGCAGCGCGAAAACCTCGTGCCCACCGAGACCTGGTGTTATTCCGATTCCCACAATGACCTGCCGCTGCTGGAAAGCGCGAGTCACCCGGTAGCCGTCAATCCCGATTCCGCACTCGCGCAGCGCGCCGCGCAACGCCACTGGCCGGTCATGCGCATTCCCGGCAACGCACCAGCGGAGTTAACCTGAGCATGCAAACGCGCACGCGACCTGCGCTACTGCTCGGCAGCCTGGCCGTGTTCACGCTCATTGCATTCTGCGTGGCCCTGAGTGTGGGCAGCGTGGCGCTACCGCTGGGCCAGGTTGTCCATGCTCTCGGCGGTGGCGGCGACGCGCTCACGCGCACACTGGTGCTGGAGCTGAGGCTGCCGCGTGCGGTGACTGCGTTCTCGGTGGGCGGGCTGCTGGCGCTCGCCGGGGCACTCATGCAGGTGCTGTTGCGTAATCCCCTCGCCGATCCCTACATCCTCGGCGTGTCGGGCGGTGCGGCCGTGGGCGCGTTGCTGTCACTGCTGTTCGGCCTTGCGGGTTACTGGGTGAGTGGCAGCGCGTTCCTCGGCGCACTGATCTCCATGCTCATCGTATTTGTCCTGGCACACGGCCGCGGCGGCTGGACGCCGACGCGCCTGTTGCTCACTGGCATTGTCGTGGCCTTCGGCTGGGGCGCGGCTATCAGCCTGCTGCTTGTACTGTCCGACAACGCGAGCCTGCGCGGCATGCTGTTCTGGCTCATGGGCGACCTGTCCTATCGCAGCGGCGGATGGTTGGCGCTCGTCGTGGTGATCGTGGGCCTAGCCGCATGCCTGCCGTTCGCTCGCCATCTGAACGTTCTCGCCCGCGGCGAAACGCTCGCCGAAGCGCTGGGCGTAGCGGTGCGGCCGTTCAGCATCGCCATATATATCGTGGCCTCGCTGTTCACCGCTGTGGCGGTAACCGAAGCCGGAGCCATCGGCTTCGTGGGACTGGTGATTCCGCACCTGCTGCGGCTGGTTTCCGGCAGCGATCACCGCACGCTGTTACCGGGCGCCGTGCTCGCGGGCGGCAGCCTGCTGATGCTCGCCGACACATTGGCGCGCACCGTGGTCGCGCCCGAACAGCTACCGGTGGGCGTGGTGACCGCAGCCATCGGCGTGCCGGTGTTCCTGTATCTGCTCAACCGCGCACGCGGACCGCTGTGAACACGCCACTGCTGGAAGCGCGTGCGCTCACGGTAACCATCGCCGGCAAGACCGTGTGCCGTAATCTGGATCTGCGCCTCGAAACCGGCGCCTGCCTGGCACTGCTTGGTCCGAACGGCGTCGGCAAAACCACGCTGTTGCACACGCTTGCCGGACTGCGTGCTCCCGCGCACGGCGAGATCTTGCTGGATGGAAGGCCGATAAAAAGTGTTTCGCGGCGGCGCATCGCGCAGCGGCTGGGTTTGCTCATGCAGCAGCCGGAGGACAGCTTGCCTGCGAGCGTTCTGGAAATTGCGCTCATCGGCCGGCATCCGCACATTGATTTCTGGCGCTGGGAATCGCACGCCGACGTGAATCTCGCGCGCCGCGCACTCAGGCTGGCGGGACTGGAAGGTCTCGAACAGCGCGTGCAAAGCCAGCTTTCCGGCGGCGAGCGCCGGCGTCTCGATATTGCCACCATCCTGACCCAGGATTCTCCAACTTTGTTGCTCGACGAACCCACCCATCAACTCGACCTGCATTATCAGCTTGCGTTGCTTGCGCATTTTCGCCGTCTGGCACGCGACCAGGGACATGGCGTCATCATGAGCCTGCACGATGTGAATCTGGCGGTGCGCTTCTGTGCCCAGGTACTGCTGCTGTACGGACAGGGCGAGACCATGCTCGCCCCCGTGACCAGCCTCAATGCCGAAATTCTCAGCCGCCTGTTTCACACTCCGGTGACGGCCGTGCGCGCGCCGGGTGGCACCGTATTCCTGCCGGGGTAGGCGCACCTGACGCGCGCCGCGGGATGCGTTATCCTTGGCACCGTTTGTGGCGGGAATTCACCACCTGCCTACACGTTCATCGCCCTAAGTACCGCATAAAGAGGCAGGAAAATGACTAAGTTGAGCCGCATTGCCAGAATGATTGCCGTCGGCACCGCCAGCGCTTTGCTCATTGGCACCCTCGCCGCCTGCTCCGGCGGAAATGGTCGTGCCGCCAAGAAAGTATTGATGGCCTGCCAGGCGCTACCGGACACGGCCGCCGGCCAGATCATGGGTGGGAAGCTTGTCGGCTTGCAGCTGTCCGGCTCGGGCTCGCCGGTACACATTTGCCAGTATATCAACGACAACAACGAAACCGCCGTGCTGCTGCAGATCTTCGCCTTCAAGGGCAAGGATGCCGCCGCCGACCTCGCCGAGGATGCGGCTACCCAGAAAGGGCTTTTCAAGAACAATATCGTGCCCGCCAAGATCAATCCGGCCACAGGCTTCGGCCCCGGTGCGTTCTACCTCGACAACACCATCAGCCCGACTGCTCGTTCGGTGCAGTTGCATTTCATATCGGGGGCCAACAAGTTCATGGTGCAAATCAACAATCCCAAGGATTTCGCCATCGGTGAGCAGCAAGCGGCGGCACTGGCACAAAAAGCTCTGGAAAATATCCAGAATGGCAGCGCTTTCCAGCCGGTGACCACCAACGGTTAAGCTTGCTGCTGACTGGCAATATCCGTGTCTTGCTTCTCAATACCCCGCACATGCGGGGCTGTTTGTGCGGCGATTCCGGTTTAACGCAGGCACCTGTTCGCAACCCCGATCAAAGGTCAATAAATCCTTCGAGGTACTTGACCGCCCGGCCGGCCATCCACACACGTGCACCGTGCGCTTCGCAGAACAGTTCGCCGCCGCGCGGTGACAACTGGCGCGCGTGCAACGTGTTTTTGCCGAGCCGCGCCGCCCAGTAAGGTACCAGCACGCAATGGGCCGAACCGGTTACCGGATCTTCGGGCACGCCGAGTCGCGGCGCGAAAAAGCGCGACACAAAATCGCAATCCGCGCCGGGCGCGGTCACGATAACGCCGCTGTGCTCGAGCCGCGCGAGCGCGGCCATGTCGGGCGACAGGCCCAGGACCTCGGTTTGCGATGCCAGCACCAGCAGATACTTGATGCGCGAGGTCAGCACTTCCCGCGCTGTGATTCCCAGTGCCTGTTCCAGACCGGGCGGCGGCGCCACCGGTCGCGGTGAATCCACGGGGAAATCCAGCCGGATCAGATCGCCGTCCACGTCCACCGCCAAGGGACCGCTTTTCGAGCTGAAAGCGATCCGGCGCATGCGCGGCTTGAGAATACGTGCAATCACATAGGCGGATGCCAAGGTGGCGTGACCACAAAGGTCCACCTCGGTTAACGGCGTGAACCAGCGCAGTTGATACCGGTCGCCCTGCCGCACAAAGAAAGCGGTTTCGGCAAGGTTGTTTTCCGCCGCGATATGCTGCATAAGCTCGTCCGGCAACCATTCCTCCAGCGGACACACCGCCGCCGGATTGCCGCGGAAGCGCTCGCCGGTAAATGCGTCAATCTGGTAAATCGGAATCCGCACTTTCTTTCCGCTGAAGAACTGTGCACGCATGATAAATCATGCGCGCACTTGACAGCGCGCCAGAGTGCCCCTACATTGCCCGCGCCTTGAGGCGTCGTCCTTGCGGATGACACTCGGGAAGCCGGTGCGTCACCAGACAATGCCGGCGCTGCCCCCGCAACGGTAGGCGAGCACAAGTCCGTCACGAAGCCACTGCGCGTGAAGCGCGGGAAGGCGGCGGACCGGGGAAACCCGCTCGCGAGCCCGGAGACCGGCCCCGAGGCAACGGCATCGGCGTTGCGGCGGGCAATGCTCGGGTTCATCCCGACTTTCTCCCCACGCTGGTTTTCACCAAGATATCGCGTCGCGGGAGTGCGGCGCGGGGAGAATCTCATGCGCTATCTCATGGCCGCCAGTGCGGCGCTCGCCTTGCTTGCCACATTTCCGGTTTTCGCCCAAGACGACAACGGCATCACCAATCTCGGCACGCCCATCACCGTCACCGCCACACGCACGCCGTTGATCGCGGATCAGGAGGTGGCGCCTGTCATCGTGATCACCGCCCGGCAGATCCAGCTCTCCGGGGCGCAAACAATCGGTAGTCTGTTGCAGCAGTATGCGGGACTCGACATTGCCGCCAACGGCGGACCGGGCCAGCCCACGTCGCTGTTCCTGCGCGGCACCAACAGCAATCAGACGCTGGTCATGATCAACGGCGTCAAGATCAATCCGGCGGACGGCTCCGGTGCGCCGCTCGCCAACATTCATCTCAGCGACATCGAACGCATCGAAATCGTCAAGGGCCCGCGTGCCGCGCTCTACGGATCAGACGCCATCGGCGGCATCATCAACATCATTACCAAACAAGCTAGCCAAGGCACACACTACGGCGCCCATGCCGGCGCCGGCCGCTACGGCACTTTTGACAACGGCGGCCATTTCGATTATGGCCAGGGCGACAGCGCCTTCGGCGTATCCGCCGACAACTATCACACCGACGGTTTTCCGGCCGTCGCCGGCACCAGTTTCGATAGCGGCAACACCGACCGCAGCTGGAACGCTTACGGCCGCACCGCGTTTGCGGGTTTAGCCTTGAACCTCCAGCACTGGCAAAGCAGCGGCAATACGCAGTACACCCAATTCGCCTCAATGCCACCTTTTGCGCTTGCACCGTTCGACGAGAATTACGCCAATCAGACGACCAGCCTCGACTTTACCGGCCATTTCCTCCCGGACTGGCGCAGCAATCTCGATCTCAGCCACATGCTGGACCAGATTGATCAGCTGCAAGCCGACCCGTTCAATGCACAGCAGGCTCCGGATTTCGTGCACACCCAGCGCAACGTGATTGATTGGCAGAACGACATTGCGCTCGGCGAATACCAGTTGCTTACCGCGGGACTCTATTCCGAGGCGCAGCATGCGGGCTCGGAATCCTTCGGGCTGGCTTACGATGCGCCCGACCGCATCAATGCGCTGTACGCCGAGGACGACATCCATGCTGGCAACCATCGGTTGGTGCTGGCGGCACGCAACACACACGATCAGGCCTTCGGCGACCACCTCACCTGGAACGCGGATTATGGCTACGACTTGTCGGCCGCCACGCGCCTCACGGCCGGCGCCGGCACCGGTTTTCGCGCGCCGAGTGCCAACGAGCGCTTCGGCTTTGGCGGTAACCCCGATCTGTTGCCGGAAACCTCACAAAACATCGAGTTCGGCCTGCGTCAGAAAATCGGCGACCACCAGACCCTGACGCTGAGCGCATTCCGCGACAACCTGGACAATCTCATCCAGTTCGTTGTAACACCCAGCAATTTGAACGGCGAAAATGAAAACATTGCGCGCGCCCGCGTACGCGGCCTGGAGGCGGGATATACGTTCACGGCGAAGACGTGGTCCTGGCGCACGGATGCAATCCTCCAGCAGCCTGAGGATTTGAACACCGGCACCCGTCTTCTGCGCCGCGCGGAACGCACGTTCACCACGGCACTGGATTGGCACAATGATTCAACCAGTCTCGGTGCACACCTCATTGCTACCGGCCCGCGCTCCGACCTGGACTTCAACACCGGTGCGCCGCTCACGGACGCGGGCTATGTGCTCGCGGGCCTTACCCTACGCCAACAGTTTGGCCACAGCTTCGCAGTGAGCGCCAGTCTGGAAAATCTGCTGGACACGCACTACCAAACCGCCGCCGGCTACAACACCGCCGGCCGCTCACTGTTCGTGCGCCTGGAATATCAATCAAAGTAATCGTGCGCTTCGGAACTTTGTCCCTTCTCCCCTTGAGGGGGTGAAGTGGAAATGCCGAAGCATTGCTTCGGCCCGCTGAACGGGCGGCCAAGGATGGCCGCCCTGGAGTTCAAGCGGCTCAGGATGAGCCGCGCAGAACAGCAAGGATGAAGGGTGATCAACTCTGGCAGGCTCTCCACCGCGATTCAAAATCGCGGCGGAGATCGCTGCTCCCACAGGCCGCACCTAGAATGCTGTACCAGCGCTAAAATAAGCGCGGTCCATTCACTTCAAAGGGGATTGCCATGCAGAGAGAATCCCCAATTATTGGATCTGGATGCAATCCCGCTAATTTTAACTGTACTACAGGAAGCATTTCCTTGCTCAAACTCGTGATAGTGAAAACATTCACAGGTTAACCTTTATAAAATTCTTGGCTCTGGTTCCAACCGGATATCGAATCTCTCCTGAACTGAATCCCGGATGCGCTGCGCCAGCGCCCAGATTTGTGCGCCTGTAGCATGACCATGATTCACCAACACCAATGCGTGCTTGTCCGAGACGCCGGCGCCGCCTTCGCGGAAGCCTTTCCAGCCGCAGGATTCAATCAACCAGGCGGCGCTGAGTTTTTTGCCGTCGGGCGCGTTGAAGCTCGGCAGTCCCCTGTGCTCGCGCTGCAGGCGTGCCGCCTCATCGGAAGTAACGATGGGATTCTTGAAGAAGCTGCCGGCGTTACCGATGACGGCCGGGTCCGGGAGTTTGCGCCGCCGCAAACGGCACACGGCTTCGGAAACACCCTTGGCCGTTGGCTGAGTCACGTTCATGGCGGTCAGCTCTTCACGCACGCCGGCATAGTCAAGTTTAAGCGGCGCACTGCGCTGCAAACGGAGTTCCACAGCAGTGATGATCCAGCGGTCCGGCTGTTGTTTGAATAAGCTCTGGCGGTAGCTGAAACCGCACTGCTCACGATTCAAACGCACCTGAGCGTGCGCCTGGCGGTCAAAGGCTTCGACAGCTGTGAGCGTTTCCGCAAGTTCCGCCCCATAGGCGCCGATGTTCTGGATGGGTGCGGCGCCCACGGTGCCGGGAATGAGCGAGAGGTTCTCCAGTCCGCACAGCCCCTGCGCCAGCGACCAGCGCACCAGACCGTGCCAGTCCTCGCCCGCCGCAGCGTGCACGTGCACGGTTTCGCCCTCGTCCGCCAGCACTTCGATGCCGCGGTTCGTCATGGCGACGACCAGGCCGTCGAATTCGCGCGTGAACAGCACGTTGCTGCCCTCGCCCAGCACCAGCACGGGCCGGCCTCTCGTTTCAGGTTTCGCCAGCAATTCCGACAGTGCAGCCGGCGCGCGCACTTCCGCGAGCCACGCCGCACGCGCCGACACGCGAAAAGTGTTGCGCCGGTCGAGCGGAGCGTTGTCAATCAGAGTATAGAGTGAACTCATGCTGACACGAGAGGATACAGGAATCCCCTCGCTCTTCTCTCTCCCCCTGAAGGCGGAGAGAGGACAATGATGGGGGCCGTCCCTTACTTCACTTCCGCGGTGCCGATGTCGCGCGGATCGGCGGCGGCGCTCACTTTGCCGCTGCGGTAATCCCAGGTAATGGATTGCATATTGCCGTAAGGGTGGATTTCCTTGAGCGTGTAGCCCATTTTCCCAAGCCCGGTGATTTCATCCGCTGTGAACGCGCCCGGCTCGTAGAAGACCACATCCGGCAGGTACTGCATGTGGTAACGCGGCAGGCTCACGATACTCTGGGCGTCGCCACCGTTGAAGTAATTGAGCGTGCCCAAAAGCACCATGCTGATGATGCGGCTGCCGCCGGGCGTGCCGAGAATCGCGAGCCCGCGCCGGGTGTACAGGAAAGTCGGCATCATGCTCGACAGCGGGCGCTTGTGCGGCGCAATTTCATTGGCGGAATTGCCCACCAGGCCAAAACCATTGGGCACGCCCGGTTTGGACACGAAATCATCCATCTCGTCGTTCAGGATCACTCCGGTACCGGGCGGCATGAAGCCCGAGCCGAAACGGAAATTCACCGTGAACGTCCCGCCGACCAGATTACCGCTCCCGTCCATGACCGCGATGCTGGTGGTGTGCTGGCTTTCGGGCGCCTCCGGAGTGACCGGCGCCAGTTCATTACTGGGCGTGGCCTTGTCCGGCAGGATGGAAGCGCGCAAGCCGGCGGCGTAATACGGACTCAACAGACGCTGGAGCGGCATGCGCACGAAATCCGGATCGCCGAGATATTCGGCGCGGTCGCGGAACGCAAAGCGCATGGCCTCGATGACCAGGTGCTTCTGCATCAACTCGCTGTCTTGCGCCAGATCGTAGCCGGACAGGATATTAAGGGCTTCGAGCATGACGATGCCGCCCGAAGAAGGCGGCGGCACGGTAATGATTTTCATCCCGCGATAGTCGCCGGTAAGCGGCGTGCGCAGCTTGATCTGGTAATCGTGCAGATCGTCCAGCGACCAGATGCCGCCCGCGGCACGCACCGCGTCTACCATTTGTTTGGCGAGCGCGCCGGTGTAGAACGCCGCCGCGCCGTGCCGGGCAATCAATTCCAGGGTGTTGGCAAGATCCGGCTGTTTCAGCAGGTAGCCTTCCGGCGGCACTTGGCCGTTCGGATAAAACACTTTCCAGGCCGCCGGCCACTGTTTCAGTTTGTCCGCGCGGCTTGCCAGCATTTCGTGGAACCTGCGGTCCAGCGGAAAACCGTCGCGCGCCAGCTTGATGGCAGGCGCCAGATCCTGCGCCAGAGACAGCTTGCCGTAGTGCTGGTTGATGTAGACCAGCGCCGCGACTTCGCCGGGAATCGCCGCAGACAACGGGCCGTTAAGCGAACCGTCGGGAATCACGTTGCCGTTCTTGTCCTGGTACATCGTGGCCGTGGCCGCCGCAGGCGCATACTCGCGGCCGTCCACGACGATGCCCTTGCCGGTGGCGGCATCGTGCAACAACCAGAAACCGCCGCCGCCGATGCCGGAACTGTAGGGCTCGACCACGGAGAGCGCCGCACTCACCGCGACCGCGGCGTCGAAGGCGTTGCCACCCTCGGCCATTACCTGCATACCCACCTGGGTTGCAAAGGGCTGAGCGCTGGCCACGGCATCGTGGCCCGGCTTGAGGGGTGTCGCCCACGCCAGCAGCGGGAACAGCAGCAACAGCAGACCGATAACGCGGAGTTTCATGGGCAGGATTCCGGATGAGGAAGGCGTCAGGTTAACCCGGCCTCAGGACCGGGACAACCAGCAGGCGATGGTGTTCAACGATGCGCTCAATGCAGCATTCCTACGCGACGGATTTGGCCGTGAGGCGCCGGTATTTTGCCAGCAATTCCTCGCGGCTCTCGACATGCTCCGGGTCGGGCAGACAGCATTCCACAGGGCACACCTGCTGGCACTGCGGCGCGTCGAAATGCCCGACACATTCCGTGCAGCGCGCCGGATCGATTGCGTAGATTTCCTCGCCCTGACTGATGGCGTGGTTCGGGCACTCCGGCTCGCACACGTCGCAATTGATGCAGGCGTCGGTGATTGTGAGCGACATTCGGTTTAGCTCGTGCGGTCGGAGTGCACAGTCTAGCGCTTCTTCAATTTTTTCAGCTCGGCCATGACCGCCGGATGCACGAATGGCGCCACGTCGCCACCCAGCGCGGCAATCTCGCGCACCAGGCTTGAAGAGATGAAGGTGAATTCCTCCGCCGGCGTCATGAAGATGGTTTCCACATCCGGCCCCAGATGCCGGTTCATGGCCGCGAGCTGGAACTCGAATTCAAAATCCGAGACCGCACGCAATCCGCGCAGAATCGCGCGTACGCCGTGCTTGCGTGCAAACGCCACGGTCAGCTCCGCGAACCCCAGCACCTCGACGTTGGTGATGCCCTCGAGCGCCGCGCGCACCATGTCGACACGCTGTTGCAGCGAAAATGCGGGCGTCTTGCCGGGATTGGCCGCAATCGCCACCACCACGCGGTCGAAGAGGCGCGCCGCACGCCGCACCAGGTCAGCATGGCCGTTGGTAACGGGATCGAAGGTGCCGGGATAGAGAATGCTGACGGCCATGGGAAAGCTCCTTTGTTCGCGCCTGTATAACGGGCTTTTCAGCCGGCCGCAAGCGGCGCGCGGCCGCGCCGCACGAGGCCGAAGCCCACCCGGCCAGCACGGCTTTCGCGGATGAACTCCCAGCCGGTCGGCAGCGCAGGGCAGGCACCGTGCGGATACTCCATATACACGTGCGCGCGCTCGGCGAGCCAGCCGCCCTGCTCCAGCGCCACGGCTGAGGATGCGAGCAGCGGCGAGTCGAATGGCGGGTCGAGAAACACGATGTCAAACTCCTGAGCCCGCCCCTGCAGGAACGCGAGTGCATCGGAGCGCAGCAGCTCGCTACCGGTGGCGTGCAGCGCGTCCCGATGCGCGCGCAGGGCTTCGATCACCCGCGGTTCCCGGTCAACGAACAGCACCGAGGCTGCGCCGCGCGACAGCGCTTCGAGCCCCAGGGCGCCACTGCCGGCGAACAGGTCCAGACAGAGTGCCCCCGGTACAACATCGCGCAACCAATTAAACAGCGTCTCGCGCACCCGGTCGGGTGACGGCCGGATGCCGGGCAGGTCCGGAAACCCAAGGCGTCGTCGGCGCCACTGCCCGCCTATGATGCGGAACTGGTTGCGGTAGCCGCGGCCGGGATTGAACATGCAAAAAATCCGCGTACTCAGTGGGTTGGCAGCAGTGCGCGCAGACGCCGCGAATGCTTGCACCAAAGCCGCCACTCAGCGTAACCTAAATCTCCACCCTTGGAGGAATCGCAAATGGACAAGCGTGCGCTGCTCATTTTTTCCGCTATGGTCGTGGCGCTCACGGCCTGCGTGCAAGGCAACAACTCCACCAACGCCACCGCATCCACTGCGTTCCAGGCGCGCTACTCGCCGCTTGCCGGCATCGGACCGTTCCCCAATGATCTGTATTTCAACGGCAGCACCACCGGCACCCTGAATATACCGTTTGCCTCGAGTTCAGCCGCCGCCGCACCGGCCAATGCCGCGCTGGCCAGCATGAATCACTTGGACGGCTTCGGCACCCAGTCGGTAATCAACGCGTACTTCAACGCATCCATTGATCCCACCACCCTAAGCGCCGCCGACGTAGTCGTCTTCAAGGTCACGGCCAATCCGCAGAACAAGGCCATCGATCCTACCAAGGGCGCCACCCCGCTCGTGCCGGGCGCGGATTGCACCGCCAGCACTACCGATTACACCGTGGGCGTATCGCCCGCCATCGATTCCGGCGGCACGGTGCTCAACATCATGCCCTGCCATCCGCTCGCAAGCGGCAGCACCTATCTGGTGGTGCTAACCAACGGCATCAAGGACACGAGCGGCAATGCGGCCAGCGCCAGTTCGGATTATGCGCTGATTCTCGCGGCCGATCTGCCGGTGCTTTCCGGCGGCACGATGGGCTCGACCGGCAATGCGCAACTCGATCAAGTGGCTTTGTTTACGCTGCCGCAACTCGCGGTCGCCGCGGGCGCCGGCATCAATCCGCAGAGCATCGTCCTGACCTTCAGCTTCAGCACCCAGTATGTCGGCGCAACCTTCGCCGCATTGGAAGCCAATACCCCGGCCGGCACAGGCGCCCTCGCGGATACCGGCCTCAAAAGCAGCAATGTGCTACCCGCCGGCGCCTCTCCGGGATATGCGGAAATCTACGCGGGCACTTTGAAGATTCCCTACTATCTGTCAGTCGCGACGCCCGCCAATCCGGCTCCGGCACTGACCGGTTTCTGGCATACGGCTTCCGGCGGTGACACGACGGTACTCAGCCCTATGGCGGCGGCCACCACCGATGTCACCATCCCGATGCTGGCAACACTGCCGATAGCCAACAACGGCGCCAATGGCGGCTGCCCGGCGCCAGCGGCGCCGGCCAGTGGCTGGCCGGTGGTCATTTTCCAGCACGGCATCACCCAGGACAGGGAGAATGTGTTCGCCGTGGCCGATTCCCTGGCCAAAGCCTGCATCGCCGCCGTGGCCATTGACCTGCCGCTGCATGGCGTGACCACAACCACGGATCCGTTTTACCGCAACCAGTTGTTTACCGGCACCCCGGCCGCCGGTTTGATGACCGGCGAACGCACTTTCGATCTGCCGGAAGTCACGCCGTTTTTCCCCACCGCCAGCAGCACCATCGCACCTTCGGGCAGCTATTTCATCAACCTGAGCAGCCTCCTGACCTCACGCGACAATCTGCGCGAGGCGGTCGCCGACTTGATCTCCCTGCGCAAGGGCATACCCGGTATCACCGCTTTTGGCACTTCGACTGACCTGTTTGATGGCTCACAAATCTCCTTCGTAGGCCATTCCCTGGGCGCCATTGTGGGCACGAGCTATCTGGCTGTGGATGGCAGTCATATCCTCGCGGCTACGCTCGCCAATCCGGGCGGGAACATCACGCAATTGCTGCTGAATTCGCCGAGTTTCGCGCCGCAGATCAATGCAGGTCTGGCGGCCGAAGGTCTTACGCCCGGCACTCAGTTCTACGATGACTACTTCCGCAGTGCGCAATCGGTGATCGAGGACGGCGATCCGGCGAATTATGCCGCTGCGGCCGCGGCCAACGATCCTATCCACATGCTCGAAGTGGTCGGCGGCTTCGATACCTGCTCGCTGTCCGACCAAGTGGTGCCTAACTCCAGCACCGACTTGTTGGCTTCGCTCATGAACCTCACACAGGTGCATGCCAACAGCACCGCAACCGGTACCGCGGTGCACGGCATCGTGCGTTTCACCGCCGGCACGCACGGCTCGCTCCTGTCGCCCGCGCCGCCGCCCAACTGCCCACAGGATGCAACTGTATATGGCGGCGTGACGTTGGAAATGCAGACCGAGATGGCGACCTTCATGGCCACGCACGGCACGGTACTGCAAGTGGGCAACGTGCCTTTCGTGCAATAGCGGTGCGACTCAAGGCTCACGGGGCGGCCTCTGGTCGCCCCGTTTTTTTTGTGCGCTAGAGCTGTTTGTTAGCATAGACGCGATTTCCCGACTGCCAACGGCATGAACCAAGTCGCCACTCCCTCCGAGTTTCTCGGCAAACTGCGCACGCGCCTGCGGCGCGCGGCCCTGCACCTTGCACCGGGCACCGCGGTGGACGACGCGTTGTTCGAGGATCTCGAAGGCCAGCTGCTGCAAGCGGATGTGGGAATTGAAGCCACGCGACAATTGCTTGCGCGCCTGCGCGCGCGCGCGGGCCACCTGCGGGATACGGGCGCGCTGCGCGCTGCGCTCAGTGACGAGATTGCTGCACTGCTCGCGCCCGTGGCCCGGCCGCTCGTGGTGGGCACCGGCGCCAAGCCTTTTGTGATCCTGGCGGCAGGCGTAAACGGCGTCGGCAAGACCACCACCGTCGCGAAGCTCGCACGGCGTTTCCAGGCTGCCAGCCAACAGGTCATGCTCGCTGCCGCCGACACCTTCCGTGCGGCGGCGATCGAACAGTTGCAGGCCTGGGGCGCGCGCCAGAACGTACCGGTCATCGCCCAGGCGCCGGGCGCCGATCCCGCGGCCGTGGCTCACGACGCCTGGCATGCGGCGCACGCCCGCGGCAGCGACGTGCTCATCGTGGACACTGCCGGGCGGCTGCACACGCAAGGCAATCTGATGGAAGAACTCAGGAAAATCCGCCGCGTGCTGGCCAAGCTCGACGCCGCGGCACCGCAGGAGCGCCTGCTGGTGCTAGACGCCGGCACCGGCCAGAACGCCCTGCGCCAGATCGAGCAGTTCCATGCCGCCGTCGAAGTGAGCGGCCTCGTGGTCGCCAAGCTCGACGGCACCGCCAAGGGCGGCATCCTGATCGCCGCAGCGCAGCGCTTCGGCATTCCCATCCGCTATATCGGTATTGGCGAACAAGCCGATGATCTGGAAGAATTCAGCTCGCATGCGTTCGCGGAAGCGCTGGTTGACGGAGATATGGCTTCATGAATGACTTGGGCATTGCCGGCCGTGTAGCAACATCAATATCCCGTTTCCCCCTGCGCAATAGGGGGGACGAGGCGCGAAGTGCCGAGCGGGCAGCCATGGGCACATCGCGCAGCAATGTGCGGGAGACCATGGGTGGTCTCCCTGGGCCTGGACACAACGCAGGACAGCAGAGTGTTCAGAGCTGCCCTGGGCTTTCAAACGAAGCAGGGTTGCGAAGTGCGAGACAGGAGGATTTTGAATTTACAAATCCTCCCCCTTTCAGGCTGCGCATTCCAGCTTCGCTTGAAAGTCCAGGGTTGCCGTCCCTGGCAACCCGCTCGCTGCTTCACAGCTCGCCCTCCTTTTTCACAGAAGGGAGCGGAAAGGCGCGGAATTCCCGTGGCCGCGAGTACCGACCGTGATCGAGTTCCACGACGTCAGCAAACGCTACGACGGCGGCAATGAGGCACTGGCAGGCCTGAGCTTCACCGCCGAGCGCGGGGAAATGCTGTTTGTTACCGGTCCCTCGGGCGCCGGCAAAAGCACGCTGCTCAAACTGCTGGCGCTCATCGAACGTCCCAGCCGTGGGCAGATCATCGTCAATGGCCGCAATCTCAGCGGTCTGCGGCGCCGCCAGATTCCCCACTACCGCCGCCAGGTCGGCGTGATATTCCAAGATCACAAACTGCTGCTGGAACGCAGTGTGTTCGACAACGTGGCGCTGCCGCTGGTGATCGGCGGTGTGCCGCGGAACGAAATCCCGCGACGCGTGGGCGCCGCGTTGGAACTTGTGGGCCTGTTGCACAGGGAACGTGCCCGGCCGATGCAGTTGTCCACCGGCGAACAACAGCGCGTGGGCATTGCGCGCGCCGTCATCAGCCGACCACCCATCCTCATTGCCGACGAGCCCACCGGCAACCTCGATCCGGAACTGTCCTACGAGGTCATGCGTCTGTTTCAGCGTTTGAACCAGGTCGGCATCACCGTGCTGGTCGCAAGTCACGACCACAATCTCATCCGCCGCCTCGGCCAGCGGTTTATCAGCTTGCGCGCTGGCCGGCTGGTGCCGCCGGAACTCACGGGGGGCGCGTATGCCGGCACGTGACAGCGGTGCCCAAATCACCCGCCGCACGCTCGGCCAGCGTTTTGGCGCCTATCTCGCGCACCATCGGCGCACTTTATTCGATGGCCTGAAGCAGTTCGGGCAGCAACCGCTTGCCACGTTCATGACCGTGGCGGTGATCGGCATCGCTCTGGCGCTGCCAGCCGGGGCGCTGGTGCTGGTCAACAACGCCCGCGGCCTGAGTGCCGGCTGGCAGGGCACGGCGCGCATTTCGCTGTTCCTGAAGAATGGTTTGAGCGACGGCGCGATACAGCAGCTCGCGGACTCCGTGCGCGCACGCACCGGCGTGGCCGCAGTGCAGGTGATCAGCGCTGCCCAAGCGCTCGCGGACTTTCAGCGGCGCTCCGGGTTCAATGACACGCTCAGTCTGCTGGGCAACAACCCGCTGCCGGCGGTGCTGGTGGTTCAGCCAACCGCCGCGTACACCGAGCCTGGCGCCGCGCAGCAGTTGGCACAAAGTTTTGGCGCGCTGCCGCAGGTGGATCAGGTGCGCATGGACGTGCAATGGCTCAAGCGCCTGCAGGCGATCCTCGCACTGCTGCATCGCGGGGTGCTGATCGTGGCGGTGTTGCTGGCGATCGCGGTGGTGCTGATCGTGGGCAACACCATCCGCCTGGAAATCGAGAACCGGCGCGCGGAAATCGAGGTGAGCAAGCTTTTGGGCGCCACCGATCGCTTCGTCCG
>JAGXAZ010000144.1 GCA_018971365.1 Gammaproteobacteria bacterium
CGCGTGCGCCGTAACAGCGCCTCGATGCGCGCCACGAGCTCGCGCGCGGAAAACGGCTTAGTGATGTAGTCGTCCACGCCGCTTCCCAGGCCGCTTACCTTGTCGTCCTCGGTAGCGCGCGCCGTGAGCATGATGATGGGTAGCTCGCGCGTGGTCTCGTCGCGACGCAGCGCACGTGAGAATTCCAGGCCGCTCATGTCCGGCAGCATCCAATCGAGCAGCAACAGATCCGGGCGGCCGTCGGCAATCACGGCGCGCGCCGCCGCACAGTTGCCCGATTCGGTGACGCGATAACCCGTGCGCTGCAGGCCAAAGCTCAGCATCTCCCTCAGCGGTACTTCATCCTCGACGATCAGCACATGTTTATCGGCCATGGCCATTATTACAGCAATGCCGTGTGACAAAGCGGTTACAGCGCCTTGGGCGTAGCCACGCGCTCGCGCAAATATACCGGCAGCACCGCCTCCGCGCTCACCGCGTGGCCCTCGGCGAACAGGTGTGCCGCCAGCAACGCGATGTCACGGGCGGCTGGCCGCAGCGTGGCATCCTCACCGTCCAGATTTTCCCCGAGCCGGTGCTGCAACTGGCTGCGATAGGCGGCAAACCCCGAGCCGGCGCCGAACCAGCGCCCGGCCGGCGCCTGCACCTGCTGCGCACCGCTCAACTGCTCCGCCACGCATTCCCGAAGCTGGTCGGGCGCCGTGACTTCGTAGGCACACCAATATACTTCCTGCAGGCGCGCGTCCAGGCAGGCCAGCACGCGGTGCACGCCGTGCTCGCGATGCGCTCCGGCCGCCACCGCCATGAGATCCGAGACCGGCACCACCGGGCGCTCGGCGCCAAAGGCCAGGCCCTGAACCACCGCCGTGGCCACGCGTACGCCGGTAAACGCGCCCGGCCCGCGGCCGAAAGCCAGCGCATCGAGTTGCTGCAGCGATAAACCCGCCTCGGCCAGCAGCGTTTCCACCATGGGCAGAACCAACTCTGCATGCGCATGTGCCGCGGTCTTCGTACGCTCGTGCAGCTCGCCGTCCGCCAGCAGCGCGACGGAACATTGGTCGGTTGAAGTTTCCAGCGCCAGAAGTTTCATGGCACTGCGCGCGCGACGTCCGGCAGGATGCGCGCGAGAAAATTCTGCACTTCGTCCAGATCCTCCGTGCGCCGCATGGGCGGCAGGCTGTCGAGAAACAGGCGGCCATAATTTTTGCGGCGCACGCGCGGATCACACAGCATCAGCACCCCGGTGTCGCCTTCGTCGCGAATCAGCCGGCCGACGCCCTGCTTGAGCGCCAACACCGCCTGCGGCAGTTGATATTCCATGAACGCGTCGCGGCCCTGACGTTCGAGCGCGGTCAGCCGTGCTTTCAGCACCGGATCGCCGGGCGGGGCAAACGGCAGCCGGTCTATCACCACCACGGACAACGCCGGACCTTTCACGTCCACGCCCTCCCAGAAACTCGCGGTGCCGAGCAACACAGCATTGCCGAGTTCGCGGAAACGTTCCAGCAGGCGCCGACGCGGCGCTTCGCCCTGCACCAGCAGCGGAAACGGCCATTGCGCACGCACGATGTCAGCAGCCTGTTTGAGCGCCCGATGGCTGGTGAACAGCAGGAAAGCGCGTCCGCCGCTCTGGCGCACCACCGGATCCGCCGCATGCACCACGGCCGCAGTAAATTCCGCACTGGCGACGCTCGGCAGCTCCTCCGGAAGATACAACAGGGCATTGTGTTCGTAGTCAAAAGGACTGCCAAGCAGCAGCTCTTCGGCCTCGTCCAGTCCCAGACGGTCGCGGAAATGCTCAAAGCTGCTGTTGATGGAGAGCGTAGCCGACAGGAATATCCAGCTGCACTGAGCTTCCTGCATGCAGGCCCGGAACCGCCCCGCGGAATCCACCGGTGTGAGGTTGAGGTTGAAGCCGTGACCGCGACGTTCGATCCAGCGCACCTGGTCCTGCTCCGCATCCTCGGCCGCGAACTGCTGCAGGCGCTGCATGACCTGCGCGGTTCTCTGCCGGCAGTTGTCCAAACCGATGGAGCGCGCGGCAAGCGCTTCGAATCCCCGTTGCAGATTCTCCAGGGCGGCCGTCAGCTTTGACAACCGCACGTTGAACTCCGCAAGCGGCGCCAGCGCGCTCCATTCACTGACTCCCTCCACGCGCAGACACTGCTGCTGGAGGTCCGTGAGCGCCGCTTCACCCTGCGCCAGCAGGCGTTCGAAGCCGGGGGTATCCCCGGCGCACTCCTGGTATTCCTTGAGGCTGTCGCGCAGCAACTCCTGCAGGCGGTGGCTGGAAAGGTTCACGCCAAAATATTGGCTCGCGATGTCCGGCAATTGATGCGCTTCATCCACGATCACGCAGTCCACGCCGGGCAACAGCGCGCCAAAGCCTTCTTCCTTGAGCAGCATGTCGGCAAGCAGCAGGTGGTGGTTGACCACCACCAGTTGGGCTTCCTGCGCACGGCGGCGCGCTTCGAGCACCCAGCAGTGCGCATATTCCGGACATTTCTGGCCCAGGCAATTTTCCACCGTGGAGGTCACCTGCGCCCAGAGCGGCGAATGTTCCGGCAGGGTCGCGAGTTCCGCGATGTCGCCGCTGCGCGTGACACCGGCCCACTCGCGGATGGACGCCAGTTCCCGGGAACGCGCGCCTCCGGCATACAGGTCTGCACTCGAATGCAGCGCCAGCCCCAAGCGATGGAGGCAGAGATAGTTGGCGCGGCCCTTGAGCAACGCGGTTTTGACCGGCCGGCCCAGCACCTGCGTAACCGCCGGCAGATCGCGGTGATACAGCTGGTCCTGGAGCGCGCGCGTGCCGGTGGAGATCAGCACGCGCTTGCCGCTCAGCAATGCCGGCACCAGATAGGCGAATGTCTTGCCGGTACCGGTGCCGGCTTCGGCCACCAGCGTCTCCTGCTGTAGCAGGGCGCGGGCCACCGCGTCGGCCAGCGCCTGCTGCGTCGGGCGCGGCACGAATCCGGGAATCTTCTGCGCAAAGCTGCCCTGCCCGGACAACGGCCAGGAGAATTCGGGCGCACCCCGGTAACCGGTCACGGCGACTGAATGCGGCTTACGGACTGCCAGGTGCAAGATCCAGAGGTGTCTTTTTGAACAGATTGGCCTGGGCCTGATTCAATACCTGCTGTTCCACATCCTGCTGCAGCACGGCGTTGCGCAAAATCAGCGCACGCGCGGGATCTGCGCGTGGATCCATGGTGGAACCGGTGGCCAGCGCCACGAGCAATGCGACATCCTGGGGCTGCAATTGCGCAAACGGCTTTTTGAAATACACCTGACCCGCGGCAGCGAAGCCGTGCACCGGTCGGTCATGGTCCAGGCCCACGGGTACCTCGTTGATGAAGTTCTGCAGAATATCGGTGCGGCTGTAGGTGTACTGCAGCGCGATCGCCATGAGATCCGCCGTTACGCTCGGGGAATTCGGAAAATATATGCGCACTAGCCGCCGGGTCAGCGGGCTGACGCTCATGTTGCCGACGTTGTAGAAATTGGGATCGGTTGCCGCCAGCAGGGTATCCGGCAGGAACTGCACGGCAGAATGCAACTCCAAGGCGACGTTATTGCCGCTCGTCAGGTTGGCGACGCGATCCGCGGCAAACCGGTTAATGGCCTGGTTGACCAGCCAACCGGAATAGGCGAGTACCGCAGCGATAATCACCACAATGACAATCAACATACTGCGCAGGCCGCGGGCGCGGCGACGCAGCCCGCTGGTCTTCGCTGAGCGCTGTTGCTGAAGGACACGTTGCGTGTCTTCGCTGCGACGCTTCAGCACTTCCCTGATGGTACGCTCACCCATGCTAATTCCCCGGCGGACGGAATTCCAAGTATCGGCTGCGCGTGGGCATTCTAACATTCACGCCGCACTTGCGCGCATCCACTCTTGCCGAATGTGCAAGCACTGCAATTCCGGCGTCGAGGCTTATAATGCACACTTTCGCCGGCATGGGCC
>JAGXAZ010000145.1 GCA_018971365.1 Gammaproteobacteria bacterium
TGGTACGATTTTGCCGTCGCCATCCAGGAAGAAGCGCTCGCCGCCGGGCTGCTTTCCCGCGCCATCCTGATCCGGCCGCTCGCGACTTCCGAATACCCGTTGCCCGCCCGGCGCCCCGCGTACAGCGTGCTCGACAAGCATTCAATGACCACTGCAACCGGTGCGATTCCGGTTCATTGGCGAGTAAGTCTCAGAAGAATGCTGATGGAGATACGGGATAGGTAGATCCCGGTTAGCCCCGCCCAGTCACAGTCCCCCAGTTACAGTGTGACCAGCTTTATGAGAATCTGGTTGATGCATCGCGTTGTCGGTCCCGCGAAGCCCGGATATCACCCGCAAGTGCTTCGCTATGTCATAATTTCACGATGAACGCACTTACCGACACAGCGGTTACCGAACGGTTGACCCGGCTCCTGGCTGCCGAACCGGATATCGTGCTGGCCACGGTATTCGGTTCGGTCGCAGAGGGACGGCAGAGAGCCGACAGCGACCTTGATGTTGCCGTGCTGACGGGAGACCCTCTTGCGCCGGAACGCAAGCAGCAGCTTATCAAGTTGCTGGCAATGGAAAGCGGTCGGCCGGTGGATCTCGTGGACTTGCAGATCGCCGGCACTGTGTCGCTGCGGTCAGCACTGTTGGGGGGCAAGAAGCTTTTTTGCCGGGACAATGCCGCTTATGCTGCGTTGCTGTCGCGCGCGCTTTTCGACAGTGCTGATTTTCTTCCGTACCGGGAGAGACTTCTCCGACAGCGCAGGGCCGCATGGACAAGCTGATATTGCAGGAAAAGTTGGAGGCACTGCGTAATTGTATTCATCGAATAGAATTGCGGCGCACTGCGACGATCGACGAACTGCGGGATGATGCCGACAGACAGGACATCATTGCGTTGAACCTCACGCGTGCGGTGCAGCTCTGCGTGGATATGGCTACATATGTGATTGCCGATTCGAATGAACCGGCGCCGCAAACGATGGGACAGGCGTTCGACTCGCTGGCACGTGTGGGAGTAGTTACAGATTCATTGGCCGCACGCATGAAAGCGGCCGTGGGCTTCCGCAACATCGCGGTGCACAATTATCAGGCTATTGACTGGGCCATAGTATTTGCGATCACACATCGCGGATTGGATGATTTTCGGGATTTTGCGCGTGCCATTGGTGGTTTGGTGTGATGTTGACGATGCACAATCTGCCGCATCCGGGAGAAGTCCTGCGTGAATGGCTTACGGATATTACGGTGACGGAGGCGGCAGAACGGCTCGGCATTTCGCGGGTTTCTTTGTCACGGCTGCTGAACGGTGCAAACGGCATCAGCGCTGACATGGATGTGCGTCTGTCCAAGGCTTTGGGGACCACGCCGGGTTATTGGCTCGGGCTTCAGGCCGATTACGATCTCTGGCAGGCGCGCCGTCATTTCAAGGGGCACATACGGCCGATTGTCGAATCCGTTACATGAGTGGGCGGATACGGATGTTTCCCGGCGTAATCAGGGCTACCCTGATTTATTCGCTCATCGTCATACCGGCGAAAGCCGGTATCCAGTAAGAAATTGATTTTTCCGGGTTCGTGCCCGCGTCGGCATGACGATTTTCGATTACAAGCGAATTAATCAGGCCTTCCTCGATGCGTCTCACTAAATGAACCTTTACGCAAAATCCTCCGGCGCGCGAAGCGCGCTCCCCCCTTTGCAAAAGGGGGCGAGGGACGAAGCACCGAGCGGGCGGCCAAGGGCACATCGCGAAGCGATGCGCGGGAGACCAGGGATGGTCTCCCTGGACCCGAACACGGAGCAGGACAGCGAAGGGATCGGGGCTGCCCTGGACTCTCGAACGGAGCAGGATGGCAAAGTGAGAGTGAGGGAGGATTTCGGTTTGCCGGAGGCCATCACCGCACATTTTGTTAGACGCTCTAAGGGTTCACCGAAGGATTTGTTCGTGCCCGCCGACCGGCAGGACGCACTCAAAGCGGCCGCGCAGGCCTTTCCTTCCTGGGATCTCACCCCGCGCCAGCTTTGCGATCTCGAGCTGCTGTTGAACGGCGGCTTTGCGCCGCTCACCGGTTTTTTGACGCGCGCCGATTACGATCGCGTGGTGGACGAGATGCGGCTCGCGGATGGCACGCTCTGGCCCATGCCGATTACCCTGGATGTCACGCGCGAGTTCGCGCACAAGCTCAAGACCGGCGGTTCCGTTGCGCTGCGGGATCCGGAAGGCGTGCTGATCGCGGTGCTCGACGTGGAGGATAGCTGGGAACCGGACCTGAAACGCGAAACTCTTGGGGTGTTCGGCACCGAAGACGAGCGGCATCCCTCGGTGTTCTATCTCAAACATCACACCCATCCCGTATATATAGGTGGGCATCTGCAAGGCATCGAGCCGCCGACGCATTACGATTTCAAACACCTGCGCCGCACACCGGCCGAGTTGCGCCAAAAGTTCGCGGAAATGGGCTGGAAGCGCATCGTCGCGTTCCAGACGCGCAATCCCATGCACCGCGCGCACCTGGAACTCACGCACCGTGCGGCAGAGCGGGTGGACGCGAAGCTGTTGATCAATCCGACCGTCGGCATGACCAAGCCGGGCGACATTGATCACTACACCCGCGTGCGCTGCTACGAGCACCTCATCAAGCGCTATCCGCCCAACTCAGCTTTGCTGAGCCTTCTGCCGCTCGCCATGCGCATGGGCGGGCCGCGCGAGGCGCTGTGGCACGCGCTGGTGCGCAAGAACCACGGCTGCACGCATTTCATCGTGGGACGCGACCACGCCGGTCCCGGCAAGGACAGCAAGGGCAAGCCGTTCTACGGCCCTTACGATGCGCAAGCGCTGTTCAAGAAATATCAGGACGAGATGGGCATCGAAATGGTGCCGTTCCGCATGATGGTGTACGTGAAAGAGCGCTCTGGCTATGCACCGGAAGACGAGGTCAAGCCCGGTGAAACCGTCATGACCATCTCCGGCACCCAGCAGCGCCAGTTGCTGCAGGAGGGCAAGGACATCCCGGACTGGTTCACGTACCCCGAAGTCGTGGCGGAACTGCGCAAGACCCATCCGCCGCGGAGCAAGCAGGGGTTCACGGTATTTTTTACCGGGCTGTCCGGCTCGGGCAAATCCACCATCGCCAATGCGCTCATGGTGAAACTGCTCGAAATCGGCGGGCGCCAAGTCACCCTGCTGGACGGCGATCTGGTGCGCAAGCATCTGTCGAGCGAACTCGGGTTCTCGAAAGCACACCGCGATCTCAACATCCAGCGCATCGGCTACGTCGCGAGCGAAATCACCAAAAACGGCGGCATCGCCATCTGTGCGCCCATCGCGCCGTATGCCGCCACGCGCCGCAAGGTGCGCGAGATGATCGAACCGGTGGGCGGATTTTTTGAGGTTTACGTGTCCACGCCGCTCGAAGTCTGCGAACAGCGCGACCGCAAGGGCCTGTACGCCAAGGCCCGTGCCGGCCTGATCAGGGAGTTCACTGGCGTGAGCGATCCCTATGAGCCGCCGGTATCGCCGGAACTCATGCTGAATGCCGGTCATGGAAGCGTGGACGAAGAAGCCGAAGCAGTGTTGGCGCTGATTAGGGCAGCGGGCTTTGTTGCCTGAGAGCGTTTAACAAAATGAGCTCCGCGACAAATCCCCCCGCGCGTATAGCGCGCTCCCCCCTTTTTAAAAGGGGGGTGGGAATCAAAGGCATCGCGATGGGGACCATCGCTCCCACCGAAGCATCGCTAGCACAACTATCTCGTGGGAGCGGCGATACTCGCCGCGATTCCAAACCATCAAATCCCCCCGCGTGCCAAGTACCTTCCCCATTTCCATTGTAGGAGCGGCCGTATCGGCCGCGATCCAACACGCGCAGCATATTCCCCCCTTTGCAAAAGGGGGCGAGGGGCGAAGCCCCGAGCGGGCAGCCATGGGCACATCGCGAAGCGATGCGCGGGAGA
>JAGXAZ010000023.1 GCA_018971365.1 Gammaproteobacteria bacterium
AACCCCCGCCAGCGATCACTTTCCAATCCCCATTATTTTGTAATTCCCAGACAAGTGAACCGGATGCAATTACCAAGTGGCCGTTCGGAGATATGGTCATGGCGGACGCAGACACACCGGGATCCAGCGCGTGCAAAGCACCGTCTGGCGTTATCTGCCAGATGTCCTGCCCGCCATTATTATAGTAATTCTCCAGATATATGCTGCCGTCACTACCAACGGTGAATGCGACCATGTCCGCGAATGTTGCTTGTTGTGCCGATTCGCCGTCTATCGGCCGACCGTTGGGTTCCGGCGGACCGCCGCCGGCGCCGGCGACCACATAGATCATTTGATTAGTAGTCACACGCAGGACTTGATACATCGTTTGAATGTACAGGGAGCCATCTTTTCCCAGCGCAATGCGTTGCGGAACAATGTAGACACTGGTAGCAGGAACCGGAGTGATATTAGTAGGCGCAGGGCCACCTCTGCCACAAATACCTGCATATGTATGAATGATTCCATCCGGCGTTATTTTTCGCACACAAGTCGTCGTCGAAATATAAACGCTGCCATCGGGCGCCACCTTCACATCATTCGGATCCCAGATCAAAGCCTGCTTGGCGGGTCCGCCGTCACCGCCGTCACCCGGTTGCCCGTTCCCGACGATCGTGGTAACCACCGATTTTATGTCCGATGCTTGGCGCACTGTGCCGTCGCCTTCATACAAGGTACCTGTCTGCGGATCAAAGAAATGATGTACATTCAGGCTCCAGCGATCCACTCCCAGAAAATTCGGCGCGTAGCTCATTAAGGTATCGGACCACTGACGCGTGGCCGCCACCTCATTGCGCCCGTTGTGGGCAAATCCCGCCATGGTTTGTCCGGCCGGCGGCGAACGCCCAAACCACGGACCGCTGTTATTTGCGAGGAATACGTTATACGGGACCTGATACACATACGCCAATTGGAAGGTGGCCGTAACAGGTCCGGATACCGTGCGCCCATAGGCGTCCAGCCCATTCCAGGTAAACGTGTAGTTTTGATTGGGCGCGGTTCCAAAAACTTGGATGAAATGTTGCCCTGCAATATCTATGTCCAATTCGATACGCTTCAGCCCAACGGGTACCGTCGCAGTCGTGATGATGATGTTTTCGCTATGACGGCTGATGCTCAAGGGTGTCTGGCTGCTGTAGTGCAAGCTATAGTCCGTGCCCGCGACGGGAATGTCCTCTCCGAGGATCTGACTCTGAGCATTGATTTGACAGCCGGGACATACATTCGAATCTTTGGTATCCGGCGGAGTTATGTTTTTATTGTTCGCCTGATTCGGCGGTACGACAAGATTTGCATTGGATGAGTAACCCAAGTTGAAGTCCCAGCCGGAAAAGTGCATTACCGGCACACGCCATAGGCTTGCACCAACTGTGTAGCCGGCGGCCAATTGGGCGCGTTCGGCATTGGTGATGGTGAGCGTCGCGAGCTGCGCGGCGGTGGCGGGTTTACCGCTGCCGTCCACATCGAGATCCGCCAATCCTTGCGCGTTGATGTCGAGAATCTTGATGACCACGCCGTCCTGCGACGGTATCCACACGGACTTAGCAGGGTCGTAATAGCCGGACGGGACGACTGAACCGGCCGGAAGGCCCAGAAAATTGTTCACATAAACGATTACCGGCTGATTGAAATGCACCGATGAAGCGCCAGCGGCCTGCGCCTCATCCACGCTCAAGTCCACCGCATAGGTGTAAGCCGAAGCTGGTGGCAGTACAGCCGGCATCGCTTGTGGCCCATTGGGGCCAACGGTCAATTCGGTGGCACGCACGTGAGCAGCGCTCAAAACCTGGGTACTGCCGTCCGGCATCATCATCGTTGCCGTCGTGCCGGCTGGAAATAGGATGGTGGCCTGCCGGCTGCCATCGCTGTCAGTTTCCACGCTGCTTAGTGCCACCTGCAGGGGCACACTCGCGCCGAAACTTACGTTGGTCACTTTGGGATCGGGTTGGATCATCACCACGCTGGGTGCAACCACGTAGTTCTGCCAAGGCGTCTGCACCGTGCGCTGGATACTGATGTAACCCTGCTTGGTGTAATCCACCGTCAACAGGCCACCGCCGTTGACGGCGAGATCGAACATCCCGTCAGCACGGCTCAAAGTCTGGCCGAGTTCGGGATGGTCCTGGATGCTGATGGTGACGCCTGGTAACGGATTGCCGTTGATGTCCGATACCATGCCGCGAATCACCGCCGCGCGCTGCGCCACGATGGTGCCCGGCGCAACACCGGTCTGGATCGGCGCGCCACCGCTGTATAAGAAGCTGTTGGCGTTGATGAAGGTTGTCAGGCCCGTAGTGTTCAAAGGCGTGGCAACACTTGCGGGATCCGGCGGCAGGTTGCTGACGGCGATAGGGTTGGGATCCGTGGTGACATTGCCCCAAAGATCTTTTTCGCTGATTTGCAATTTGTCGTTGCTGCCCGCAGCAAGCGTCGCCGTGAAAGCACCCGTTGCATCGGATGTAACGGTGACACTTTGGCTGGTTTTGGTGTCCGTGATGGTGATGCTGGTGTTTGGCGCAACGGAACCGGCCTTGCCGGTGATCGTGACTGACCCATTTGTCGGGCCAGAGACGCTGATCAGACTGTTGTCAGCCTGTACCGGTGGCACGGTATTGAGGTTCAAAGTCTTGACGACCGTGGTGACGTTCCCGGCCAGGTCGGTCGCCACAAAGGTAAACGTGTTATTGCCTTCGTTCAGTTGCACGGTATCGTTGAACGCCAAATTTGCGCCCAAGGAAATGGCGGCGCCGTTGATAGTGAGCGTACCTGCTTCGCTTAAAGAGCCGGCGATCGTGAAATTGGGTTGGTTGGTGTATGGGCCAGTGGGACTCGCGAACGTGATCGTCGGCGGCACGGTATCTACCGTGAAGTACACCGACGCGGGCTTGCTGACGTTACCTGCGAAGTCAGCCACAGTGACTTCGAGGTTGTACTTCCCATCAGGCAGCGGGGAATTCGGCGTGCACGTGGCGCCGCTATCGGCACCGTTCGGGGTACAACTCTCCGGGATTGTTACTCCATCGTTGGTCACCTTGATGGTGCTTGGGTCCACGCCCGAGCCAACATCGCTGTAAGCCAGCGCGAGCGCCAGTTGCGGATGATTGGTATATAGGCCATCCACGGGTGACGTGATGGACACGGTCGGTGGAATAGTGTCCACGTAGAGCGCGACATGATGGATACCACGACCGCCCTGCCAAAAATCACCCCACCACCCGCCAGAGCCGCTGCTGCAATCCCCGTTGCCACCTGAATTGCCTCGATCATCGCGGTCGTTGCCCGGGTTCGTCTTTTGATCCGGGCAGGTGCTCGAGCCCGTGAAACTACGGATATCAATGGTTTGTTTGAGGGTGCTGTCGGTGGCGTACTGTTCGAGGTAGCGGGCGTCGGCCACCCAAGCGGTGTGATTCAAGGGATCGGCGACGAGATCCACGATGCGACCGCGGCGGTCCATGTCGTCGTCATGGTCCGGATCGCTGGCAAACGGCGTGAGCGTGAAAGCCAGATTGCCGCTTGCGTCTATGTAGCTGAGGGTGGTATCGCCGGTGGCCCATAACCCGCCCTGCCCGTCCGGGGCAATATGGTCATTGATGTCGCCGGATTCCCGGATGGCGAGAACCTGATTTCCAGTCGCGTCGTAGCGGCTGACGGTATGACCCGATACTACCCAGACTTGATCAAGACTTGCGTCATAAACCAATGCTTGCGGAGAACGTTCCAGAGGCACAGTGAAAAGCGAGTCGCCATCCTTGTCCAGCACTACGAGCTGACGACGTTCACCAACCCACAAGTGTGAGCGTGTGGGATCGAGGGTCAGGTTCCCTATGCCGTGGTTCAGATCAATTGTCGCCTTGACTTTGCCGTCGAGATTCAGCCGATAAAGCCGCGATGGCATACCGATCCAGAGATTGCCCGCCTGGCCATCCACTTCCATGCCAACAGGATCTTCGCCGTGAATTTCACGGGACAGCCATTCGCTGACGAGCTGCTGGCCCTGTGAGTCAAACGCCCAGAGGTGCCGGTGGCTGTAAACCCAGAGGTGATCGTTGCGCTGATCGACGGCGAGCGCCTGAACCAGCGGCAAACCCGCCAGCTCCAGTTCCGGCGTACCGTTGACCGGCGAAACCTTGAATACGCTCCGGGTGGCATTGACCCAGAGCACGCGGGCTTCATGGGCAGCAGAGCCCCCAAGAATGACCGAGACCGGAGCGATCAAAAGACATACTGCGACCACACGCCGCAGGCGGAAAGGCACCCCAAACATAAAGTCTCCTTCCTGTTTCGCCCCGAAAATTGGGAGAGACTTGCAGCGTTATTTAGTGGCGCCTACCGAGTGAATACCTGCTGCTGAGTATCCACAATTACTACTGGACCCTTTGCACAGCGAACAGAGAAGTTCCAAATGTGCTTATCAGGCATCAAGTTTTTCGCTAGACGCTCTTGACATAAATGTATAGCACAGATTATGGAGAACGGCAGGTCAGATTTATCCTGTAGGCCATCGTATATATCGCAAGCGCCCGCAGGTCTTGTAACCGGCACCTCCCAAGACTGTGTGCATCAGACCGTGAATATCGCTTCCCGAATCAACGGGTTGAGGCTGCGCGCACTGCCGCGGCGATGTTTTCGGCGAAAGCGTGCAGGCTGGCGGCTTCCTCCCCCTCGATCATGATGCGGATGACAGGCTCGGTGCCGGAGGCCCGCAGCAAGACCCGCCCATGCCCATTCAGTTGGCGCTCGACGTTCGCGACGCTCGATCAGATGGCTGGATGCGCAAGGTCCACCCGCGCACCGGTGCGCAGGTTCGCCAGCGCGTGCGTGGAATATTCACCATTGCTATTAGCCAGAAATCGTTACTGCCGCGGACTACCCAAGACATCCTTCATGTCCACTGCCACAGATGCGCCGAAGTAATTTTGAAGTCCCGGGAGCGTAACATCCGGCTTACGCTGGAACTTATCGGTAATGGCTCCATCAGGCCCGCGTGTCAAAGAGTGTTCGTAAACTATGAATTTGTAGATGAACGTGATCGGCCTATCCGGATCCATCAACTCGTAAATTATCGGAATATATATTTTCTGATCTGAAGCAGCGATATCCCAGTATGTCAAGTAAGTAGTTTTCGGCGGGGTGGGCACCGAAGCATCGAGTGATGTAATTAGAGAGCCGTTTAGATCGTATACGTTTAACACCGCATTACCGTCATACAGGTTCAGTAGATACATCCTGTCCTGTGTCAGAGCACAATATGCACCATAAATTGGATCGGTAGGAAACGCCGCAAGTTTATTTCCATCCAAATCGGTAAGCAGGCTAACCGAGTCAGAAGAAACGCCAAAACCATTCAAGCACATGCGCGAATCGGTGACACTGGCCTTGTAAATGTACCATAAAGGCAAATTCGTGATAGAAGATTTAAAATTCCCGGCATGATCGTATAAATTTACAATTCCCGACGAATAATTATATTTTTGATTTGCAAATACATACACATGCTCCGTGTTGACAGCAATCGCATTGAGATACAAAGGGATGCTTTCGCCTTTGCAATCCGAAGCTGCAAACTGTTCGCCGTTCCGCATCGCCAAGTAATAGCAATCGTAATTCGTATTGTATGGAGCTATATTTTCAATCGTATAATCCACTCCGTCATAGACCGCCAGACTCTCTGGAAGCACCAACGTACCCAGGTGAACACTGCTTGAATGGATTTTATAGGCAGCATCGAAACTTTCTACTACGGATGCACAGTTGTAATACCACGTACACCAGCTCGACATGCTAGCTGCAAGGTATACATACTGATCGCCAGCTTTAATTAATTTACCCGCGATGCCTTCTTCCGAACCAATTTTTCCTTGGAACACCAGCATGTATTCACCGGATGTGGCGGGCACCGGATCCGTCGGAGCAGAAAACTGGATGGGGTACCCGGTGGTGTCATCGCCCCCCGCAGGGTCAATGCTAACGTTTGACCAGCTCGCGTCTGGCACCGGATAGCGATTACCGTCAGCATCGTCGTAATAGAGCGTCAGCGTCCCGTTCGACATCGGGTAGCTGCTCTTGTTGATGACAAGATAGCCTCCCTCGGTATTCGGGTCCGGCTGTACATCGAGTCGCCCGCGAAAGAAATGATTGATTAGACCCGTGCTGTATGCGATGGCGCGTGGGATCAGAAAGCCCCATGCGGCCTGATAATTAGCGCGATTTAACGCAAACACTTCCGTGTCTTCCTTGGCTTTCAAATCCTCGTCGAAAAGCGAGAGAGTGGCCGCCCTGGGGTTAGTGATTGAGGAGCCTGTAAATTGATCCGTGCCGGTGGATGCAAGAAAGGTCACAGCGCAGGGCGTTGAGGTTGATTCTTGAGGGCAAGCACTGGCAATCTGTTCCGGAACAGGCTGATTCAAGTCGCGGAAAACGTTGTATATGGACTCTACAGAAGCAGCTCCATTCCACACCGGCATAGGATACTCGGCGTTTGCATCGTGAGCACCAAATGCAGCCATAGTTCTCACGCTGAGGAAATTCCGATTTGTGAATTGTGCAATTCCAGAACCCGCATCATTTGACCAAAAGGCGCGGGCGTTTCCGTCAGGGAATGAGACAGACCCATAAGCTGACGGACCGATCGGTGCACTAAGGTACGTGTAGGACTCATATTTACTGGGATGATGCAGATTGACAATTTTGCACAAAGGATCATCACAATGCATATCGTCGCGCACATGCTGAGGGACTGAGGTATCCTGCAACAGGTGCATCGCATGGCCGAGCGATAAAAACACATTGCCAAATTGCAGATTGCGATCCGATTTGTTGGACAACGTCAAAGCTTTGTAGAAGTATTCCTGGGCATTCTTAAGCGAATAAAGCTGCGGAGAAGACCAGACCGGACCGAATTGACAAACGCCATCGGCAAGCGTTTCGGAGTCGGTATAACCCGTAGCCCATTCCGGAGCACTGTACCTTGCGGTAAATCCAAGTGCCGATAACGGATGTGTGTGCCCAGCTAATGGATCATAGAAATGACACAAAGACCGAAAACCTTCGTCTTCAAGCGCGGCACCAGCCTGAATCAAATATTGAACGCTGCCAGTAGAAGCGGCCTTAAACAGATCCTTTTTGTCGGGGTCCAAATAGATAAACTCTCCTACCTGGCTATCTGTAAATTGTTGTCTGTTATCGGGATACTCTTTAAGGCCCAGATCATCAAGAACATTTGTGTTCGTTCCAGCAGATTTTTGAACGAGTACCGACGTAGATGCTGCGGCATCGGACAACCTCCTATGCGTACCAGGTTCATAGGCAGCGCAGAGATTAGAACTCAGGAACAGGAAAAAGCCACAAATAAAGCATATAGGTTTCATTTGATTAGCCCTTCGAGAAACACTTTTGGCGAGCCACATTGTGGCGCTACCTTTTCAAACCATTTATCGTTGATTATGAGTTGCCCCGTTATTACACCAACCGGATAGCCAAGTGCCTTTCTAAATTTCTCTCCTTCCAACTCGAGTGTCCGAAGTGTGTTAGGGACTCTTCTCCAATTGCATTGCGTTGGAAAGTCTGTAATAAAGCTCAGCGCGATATTGAATTGACTAACATTCCAAATATAAGCTGACGGACTCATATCGCTGTAGCTGACGTCAGGAAATTTCTTCAGCTTCATTTGACGGCCCTTCCAACCGTTGTGTGTCACGGTGACGATGTCGGTTCCATATGGAGTGTTCGGGTATTGGTTGTAGTAGTAACCTGGCTTGAAAATGAACATCAACGGATCGCCCCCGCGCATATAGCCACAGTGACCTTTGATCGGTCCCCAGCCGGGAACGTGGAATTTGCCATCCTTGTCAGTAACCGCCTCCTCCACGTTCGCCGCCGCACAGGGCAAGGCATCGCCCCCAAGACTGCCTTGATGAAGTTCCCAATACGCCACCACAATCACCCCATGGATGGGTTTTCCCGTGTCCGCATCCACTACCTGCGAATCAATGGGATCGGCACTCAAAGTCGAGGCGCCGACCAGTGAACAACTTTGAAATACAAAGAGCATCGCAACAGCGAGTACGATGCAGAGTGAAAATCTAAATCGGCTTCTGCTGCTCATGACATTTGTCCTAATGATTAAAGGTGCACGTGCCCTTACATGCTGTCCAACCGCCAAATACCATCACCATCTTTGACAAAATATAAAAAGTAAAGCATGCGCTTACCATTTTGGGTCCGCACGATTGCGTACTCTGCAACTACGCCGCTAAGGGACGATCGCAGCAATGGTGAAAAGCCCTTGACTATGCTTGGCATGTCCGACATCAATGCATCGAATACCTGACCGTATTTCTGGACTGCCACGCTACCCAGCTCATTCATAGCCGCCGCCTTGTTACCGCCGACAAGTGCGGTGGTCATATCGCCCCAGATGCCCTGAAACAGAGCATCCAACTGCTCTACATCCTGGACTACTACACCGAGTTGCGCCTGGTATTGAACGTAGTTGGCATCGGTCAGGATCAGCGTGACCACGTAGATGCCGGGAGTGGAGTACATGTAGCTCAAAGCCGCAGTGGGATCGGAGACATCCACGAAGTTACCCGAACCGGAATAGTCAATGCGAAGACTTTGTGGAGCGGTCTGGCTCAGGAATTGGTACTCAAAAGTCACCGCGAGCGGCAGAACACCAACCGCCGTCGGAGTGGCGTTCAGAATCAGAGAACTTGAGCCAGCGCGGCTTACATTCAGCGTCCGTGTCGCCGTCAGCCCGCCGGACGTTGTAGCAGTGACGGTGAGCGTACTGGCACCTGGCGCGAGCGAGAGATTGTTTGCAACCCATTGACCCCCACTCAGCACGGCCGGTACGCCGTTCACCGTGATGCCCGTGTTGGCAGGGGCCTGAACTGTGCCGAAAACATTCAACACATCACCAGGAATATTTGCACCTGCAGCAGGGGCGGTGATTGCGAGTTGCAGCGGCACGTCGTTGCCGTGCATGTAGAACGGCGCACTAACATTGCCGGCCAAATCAGTGAATGCGACGGCGAACTCGTCGCTTGTCGTGCCGGGAACGGAGACCGAGTAAGAACCGTCGCCGTTGACGGTGCCGGTAACAGTCTGCCCGGTGCGGATGTCGGTGATGATTACGCCCGCCACGTCCGCCGTCACACCGCCTGCCTGCCCGATCAATGTGACACTACCGGCTGGGCCAGGCGTGAAACCGACGAAAGCGCCACCGGGCAAGGGCGGCGGCACAGTGTCAATGGTGAAAGTGAGGGACGCCGGCTTGGACTTGTTGCCAGCGTAATCCGCCACTGTCGTGGACAGCGTGTACGTTCCGTCCTGCAAAGCAGAAGCCACGTTACATTCGGCACCTGAGTCGCCGGCCAGACAATTGACCGGGAGTGGAACGCCATCGCTCGTCACCTTCAGGGTAGTGGAATCCACACCTGAACCTGCGTCGGCCCAAACAACCGCAAATGTGGGCTTATTGCGGTTGGTGTAAGTCAAATCCCCGGCTGCTGTAATGGCTATTGTTGGCGGGAGCGTATCCACGTAGAGCGCCACGTGGCGTACGCCGTTATCTCCAAACCAGAATCCTTGCCAGCCACCCCAACGTTCGCGGTCGCAGCGGTCCGAACGGTCTCCTGAACTGTGTTCGGCTGGCCCTGATCCGGAGGGACAGTCTGGGTTGCTTTCGGTGAAGCTCCTGACGTCGATGGTCTGTTTCAGAGTGCTGTCGGTGGCGTACTGTTCGAGGTAGCGCGCGCCGGCCACCCAGGCAGTATGGTTCAAGGGGTCGGAAACGAGGTCCACAATGCGGCCGCGGTGTTCAATGTCGCCGTCGTGGTCCGGATCGCCGGCAAACGGCGTGAGCGTAAAGGCCAGATTGCCGCTGTTGTCTATGTAGCTGAGGGCAGTATCTCCCGCGGCCCACAGGCCGCCCTGCCCGTCCGGAGCAATATGGCGATTGATATCGCCGGATTTGCGGATGGTGAAAACCTGATTGCCACTCGCGTCGTAGCGACTGACGGTATGTCCAGAAACTACCCACACTTGATCAAGACTTGAGTCATAAGCCATTGCTTGCGGAGCGCTCTCCAGAGGCACGGTGAACACTGTATTGCCATCCTTGTCCCGCACCGCGAGCTGACGACGTTCGGCAACCCACAAGTGCGAGCGCGTGGGATCGAGGGTCAGGCCCTCTATGCCGTGATTCAGATCAATTGTTGCCTTGACTTTGCCGTCGAGATTCAGCCGGTACAGCCGCGTCTGCATGCCAATCCAGAGATTGCCCGCCTGGCCATCCACCACCATGCCAACAGGATCGTCGCCGCGAATTTCACGGAACAACCAGTCGTTGACGAGTTGTCGTCCATGGGAGTCGAACGCCCAGAGATGCCGGTGGCTATAAACCCATACGTTAGCGTTGCGCTGATCGACCGCAAGTGCTTCAACTTGCGGCAAACCCGCAAGCTCCAGTTGCGGCGTGCCATTGACCGGTGAAACCTTGAAAATGCTCTGAGCGCCGTTGACCCACAGCGCTCGCGATTCGTCGGCGGCAGAACCCCCAAAAATGACCGAGACGGGGATAACCAAAAGACAGACTGCGACCATCCGCCGCAGGCGGAAAGACACCCCAAACATAAAGCCTCCTTGCTGCTCCACCCCTACCTTGGGCCACATCCAGAACTATTAGCCGGCGCCTGGCGCGGGAACATCCGTCATACGGTCCCCGAACACCGCTACCTGACCCATTGCCAGAAAACGCGTGGATGGCTCAGGTGTATCGGTCGGATATCACATCCATTGCTTAGGTACTCTTCTCATTAAAGATATAGCACAGATTCAAGAAAGCAAAGCCATATTGGTGCGGGGGATTACCTTATGTCTAAAGTAGCCGCAGGTCCTTGAGCGCTTTCTTCTCAATTGTGAGCAGCCCTGATTGCAAATAGCGCATTCTGATTCAATGGTTTGCAGCAGAGCGTACGGCCTCGGCAATGCTTTCGGCGAAAGCGTGCAGGCTAGCAGCCTCTTCCGCCTCGACCATGATGCGGATCACCGGCTCGGTGCCGGAGGCCCTGAGCAACACCCGCCCGCGGCCGTTCAACTGGCGCTCGACATCCGCAACGCTCGAGCGAATGGACGGATGCGCAAGATCCACGCGCGCACCGGTACGCACGTTCACCAGCGTCTGCGGGTATTTGCGGATTCTGGTGGATAGGCGGGCGAAGTCATAATCCACCGGGCGCAAAGCCTCGAGTACCTGCAAGGCGGCAATGATGCCGTCGCCGGTGGTGGTACGGTCCAGACAGATGATGTGGCCGGAATTTTCCCCTCCCAGGATGCCGCCCTGCTCTTCGAGCAAAGCCAGCACGTAGCGGTCGCCCACCTGTGCGCGATGGAACGCGATGCCCTCCGCGCGCAACGCCTGCTCCAAACCGAGGTTGCTCATCTGCGTACCTACCACCGGGCCACGCAGCGCCTTCCGTTGCTTGCGCGCGAGCGCAATGATGAACAGCAATTCGTCGCCGTCCACCAGTGTTCCGCGATTGTCCACCATCAGCACACGATCACCATCGCCATCGAACGCGATGCCGAAGTGCGCGCCGGTCTCCAGCACTTTCGCGCGCAACGCGTCCGGATGCATGGACCCGCAGTCCTTGTTGATGTTCAGGCCGTCGGGCTGCGTGCCGATGCTGGTCACCTGCGCACCGAGCTCCGCGAACACCTCCGGCGCAACGCGATAGGTGGCGCCATTTGCACAATCGAGCACCAGGCGCAGCCCCGCCAGAGTCAGATCCTTGTCCACGCTGGATTTACAGAATTCAATGTAACGCGCGGCTGCATCCTGCATGCGACGCACGCCGCCGAGCAACGCGGAATCCACGGTCGCGAATGGCCGCTCAAGCTCCGCTTCGATGCGCAACTCGATCTCATCGGGGAGCTTGCGCCCGTCGGCGGAAAAGAACTTGATGCCGTTGTCTTCGAAGGGATTGTGCGAAGCGCTGATCACCACGCCCGCCTGCGCGTGTGTGGCGCATGTGAGGTAAGCGATAGCCGGTGTGGGCATCGGGCCGAGCAACTGCACGTTCACGCCCGCCGCCGACAGCCCGGCCTCGAGCGCCGATTCGAACATGTAACCCGAGATGCGCGTGTCCTTGCCGATCAGCACCGTGCCGCCGCCGTGCGGCGCCAGCACGCGGCCCGCCGCCCATCCGAGACGCAGCACGAAATCCGCGCTCATCTGCGGGCTGCCCACTTTGCCGCGGATACCGTCAGTGCCGAAATGTTTGCGCGTCATGCGGCCACCCCTGGGTCACGCACGAAAATTGTAGCATCCGCCGGCACGCACTGCGGCTGCCACTTTCAATGCCTCGACGGTCGGCTTCACATCGTGGGTGCGAACGATGCTGGCGCCGTTTATTACCGCGACCACAGCGGCCGCGATGCTGCCGTACAGCCGTCCGTCCGCCGGCACGCCGCCCAACAACTTGCCGATGGACGATTTCCGTGACAGGCCCACCACCAGAGGCAAACCCGGGTCCGCCAATTCGCGCAAGCTGCGCAATAATTCCAGATTGTGTTCCAGAGTCTTGCCGAAGCCGAACCCCGGATCAATCAACAGGCGCTCACGCGGAATACCGGCGGCTTCACAGTGGCGTACGCGTTCGCTCAGGAATTGTCCGACCTCAGCCACCACGTTGCGGTAATGCGGATTGTTCTGCATGCTGCGCGGCTCGCCCTGCATATGCATGAGCACGACCGACACACCAAGCTCTGCCACAGTCTCCAGTGCCCCGGGTTGGCGCAGGGCGTACACGTCGTTGATCATACCGGCGCCCGCCGCTACTGCGGCGCGCATCACCTCGGGCTTGCTGGTGTCAACGGAAACCGGAATATCAATTTCTCGCCGCAGGCGCTCAATCAGCGGAACGACGCGGTCCAATTCCTCCTGAGCGCTCACCGCTTCTGCACCCGGACGCGTGGACTCCCCGCCGATATCGATGATGGCCGCGCCCTCGCGCTCCATGTCCCGGGCGCGGCGCAGCGCGGCATCGAAATCCATGAACGCACCGCCATCCGAAAACGAATCCGGCGTGCGGTTGAGTACGCCCATGACCTGGGGCTGCACCAGGTCCAGGATCTGCTTGCCGAGCTTCAGTTGCACGTATCCAGCCTCAATCCCGGAAATGCCTGCGATAGAACATGAAATGCTGAATCGAGTGCGCCGTTTGAGGAACTGATACGGCCGGGGCCGCATCGTGTCCGCCGGATTCCACGGCCTCGGCCAAGGATGACATATAAAGAAAAAGCCGGCGCGCAGCGTCGGCTTTCCCATTCTTCAGGCTTCACGCTTAGTGCTGTTCGGCGTGGCTGCTGCTCTTGGCGGCCGCCGCCGCGGGCGTGGGCGCAGGCGGAGTCACGGGCGCTGCGGCACCCGACGGCTGCGGCTGGCCGCCGCGGTCACTGTCGTCCCAGCCTTCGGGTGGGCGCGGTTGCTTGCCGGCCATGATGTCGTCAATTTGCGCCGCGTCTATGGTCTCGTATTTCATGAGCGCTTCGGCCATGAGGTGCAACTTGGGCAGATTGTCCTGCAGGAGCTGCTTGGTGCGCTGGTAGTTGCGGTCAATCAGGCTGCGCACTTCGACGTCAATCACACGCTGCGTGTCGCTGGAAATCTGCTTGTGACGCGTGACCGAATGACCGAGGAAAACTTCGCCCTCTTCTTCTTCGTAGGACAGCGGTCCAAGTTTTTCCGACAGGCCCCACTTGGTCACCATATTGCGCGCGATCTGGGTGGCGCGTTCAATGTCGTTGGCGGCGCCGGTGGTCACGCATTCCGCGCCGAAAATGATTTCCTCGGCCACCCGCCCTCCGAACAGACTCGACAACTGGCTCTCCAGCCGCCGCTTGCTGTAGCTGTAGCGGTCGTCCTCGGGCAGGAACATGGTGATGCCGAGCGCGCGGCCGCGCGGAATGATGCTCACCTTGTAAACCGGATCGTGATCCGGCACCAGACGCCCGACAATCGCGTGGCCGGACTCGTGGAACGCAGTCAGCTTCTTCTCGTCCTCGCTCATCACCATGGAGCGGCGCTCCGCACCCATCAGGATCTTGTCCTTGGCCTTTTCGAATTCCTCCATGCTCACACTGCGCTTGTTGCTGCGTGCCGCGAACAGCGCCGCTTCATTCACGAGATTGGCGAGATCCGCGCCGGAGAACCCCGGCGTGCCGCGCGCAATGATCGAGGGTCGCACGTCATCCGCGATCGGTACCTTGCGCATGTGCACCTTGAGAATCTGTTCGCGGCCGCGAACGTCCGGCAGCGGCACCACCACTTGGCGGTCGAAACGGCCGGGGCGCAGCAGCGCGGGATCGAGTACATCGGGACGGTTGGTGGCTGCGATCACGATCACGCCTTCGCTGCCCTCGAAGCCGTCCATCTCCACCAGCAACTGGTTGAGAGTCTGTTCGCGCTCGTCGTGACCGCCGCCGAGACCCGCGCCGCGGTGCCGGCCCACCGCGTCAATCTCGTCAATGAAGATGATGCAGGGCGCGTGCTTCTTGGCCTGCTCGAACATGTCGCGCACGCGTGAAGCGCCCACGCCCACGAACATTTCCACGAAGTCGGAACCCGAAATCGAAAAGAACGGTACCTTGGCCTCGCCGGCGATGGCCTTGGCAAGCAGCGTCTTGCCGGTACCGGGCGCACCGACCATGAGCACGCCGCGCGGAATGCGCCCGCCAAGTTTCTGGAACTTGCCGGGGTCGCGCAGGAATTCCACCAGCTCGGCCACTTCATCTTTCGCTTCTTCGACGCCGGCCACGTCACTGAACGTGACTTTGACCTGATCCTCGCCCAGCATGCGCGCGCGACTCTTGCCGAACGCCATGGCTCCGCGGCCGCCCGCACCGCCGGACATCTGGCGCATGAAATACACCCACACCAGCACCAGCAGGATGATCGGGCCGAAAGAGAACAGCAGTTGCAGCAGCCACGAGGTCTGCTCGGGCGGCTTGGCTTCGATCTTGACGTTCGCGTTGTTCTTGCGCAGCGAATCCACCAGCGGAGTGAAGTCCGTGGTCAGCGGGCTGTAGGTGCTGAATTTCTCGCCCGAGGACAGCGTGCCGGTGATGTTACGCCCGTCAAAGGTAACGCTGCCGATACTGCCCTGCTGCACGTCGGAGAGGAACGTCGAATAGGCAATCGCCTGGGGCTTGCTGCCGCCGGACGTGAAGCTGTTGAAGACAGCGATCACCACCACGCCAATCAGCACCCAAATGAGCAGGGTTTTGAGAAAATCGTTCAAAATCCGTTCCTCACACGCGTCGCCATGGCGACGCTCACCTCAATTCTAGCATTTAGACCATGCCGGACCTCGGCCGTTGCGCCAGCAGGTAAAGCTCGCGGCTGCGGGCCCGCGAAGCGCCGGGCTTGCGCGTGGCCACGCTGTCAAAACCACGGCGCAACTCCTGCAAAAACGCCGCAAATCCGGCTCCCTGAAACAACTTGACCAGCAGTGCACCACGTGCGGCCAGCAGCGGGCGCGCGAATTCCAATGCCTGCTCCGCGAGCAGCATGGCACGGGCCTGGTCGACATCCTGCTCACCGGTGATATTGGGCGCCAGGTCGGACAAAACAAGGTCTAGCGTACGCCCCGCCAGCCGCTCGTGCAGGCTGGCGAGTACCGCGGCCTCGGTGAAATCACCCTGCAGGAACTCGACTCCCGCCAGCGGCGCCAGCGGCAGGATATCCACCGCCAGCAACAGACCGCGGCCTGCCATTACACCCGCCGCATACTGACTCCAGCCGCCGGGAGCCGCGCCCAGGTCCACAATGGTCATGCCGGGTTTGATGAGATGATCGCGGCGCTGGATTTCCTCCAGCTTGAAGGCCGCGCGCGAGCGCCATCCCTGAGCGTGCGCACGTTTCACATAGGCATCGGAAAAATGCTCCGCCAGCCAGCGGGCGCTGCTGGGCGTACGCTTACTCGTAACGCACCTCGACGATTTCGAACTGGCGCTCACCCGCGGGCGTCTTGACCACGGCCACGTCGCCCTTGAACTTGCCGATCAGGGCGCGCGCCATCGGTGAATTCACCGAGATGCGTCCGGCCTTGATGTCGGCTTCGTCCTCGCCGACGATCTGGTACGTGCTCTCGTCGCCACTGTCTTCGTCGGCCAGGAGCACGGTGGCACCAAACACCACTTTGCCGTTGGCAGCGATGCACGTGACGTCGATGATCTCGGCATCGGCGAGTTTGCCCTCGATATCCTTGATGCGGCCCTCGATGAAACCCTGCTGCTCCTTGGCCGCGTGGTACTCGGCGTTCTCGCTGAGGTCACCGTGGGCGCGCGCCTCGGCAATGGCCTTGATGACGCGCGGCCGGTCCTCGCTCTTCAGGCGCTTCACTTCCTCGCGCAGGCGTTCGGCGCCGCGTACCGTGAGGGGTATTTTCGCCATCAGGCCAGCTCCCGGTGCAGGTCCTGCAACTTGTTGACGCCGGCGGAATCGAGGTAATCGAGCGCGATCACCGTGGCCTTGGCGGCCGCGATGGTCGTGTAATAGGTAATCTTGTGCGCCACCGCTTCGCGCCGGATCGAATAAGACTCAAGTATCGCCTGTTTACCCTCGGTGGTGTTGACGATGAGACTGACTTCCTCGTTTTTTATCAAATCCACCACGTGCGGCCGGCCTTCGCGCACCTTGTTGATGCGTTCGCAAGCCACGCCTGCCGCCGCGAGCGTCGCGGCGGTGCCGTGGGTGGCAACCAGCTTGAACCCGCGTTCGATGAGCGCTTTCGCCAGGCCCACGACCGCGCGCTTGTCGGCGTCGCGCACCGAAAGCAGCGCCTTGCCGCCGCTGGGAATGATGGTCCCGGAAGCGAATTGCGCCTTGGCGTAGGCTTCACCGAAACCACGGCCCGTGCCCATGACTTCGCCCGTGGATTTCATTTCCGGCCCGAGAATCGGATCCACGCCGCGGAACTTGATGAACGGGAACACCGGCTGCTTGACCGAGAAATACCCGGGCACCGGAATCGCACGCACATTCTGCTGCGCGAGACTGCGGCCCGCCATGCAGCGCGCGGCCACCTTGGCGAGCGCTACGCCGACGGCCTTGGACACGAACGGCACGGTACGCGACGCGCGCGGATTGACCTCCAATATATAGAGCTTGCCGTTCTGGATGGCGCACTGCGCGTTCATCAGCCCCACCACCTTGAGCGCAGTGGCGAGCTTGGTCACGGTCGCACGGATTTCGGCCTGCATCTCCGCGGACAAGGTGTTGGGCGGCAGCGAACAACCCGAATCGCCGGAATGAATGCCGGCCTGTTCGATGTGCTCCATGATGCCCGCGATCAGCACCTCGTGGCCGTCGGCAAGCGCATCCACGTCCACTTCGATGGCATCTTCCAGGAAACGGTCCATGAGCACCGGTGAATCGTTGGAAACCTTGACGGCGCTGCGGATGTAGCCCACGAGATCCTCTTCGCTGAACACTTCCTGCATCGCGCGCCCGCCGAGCACGTAGGACGGCCGCACCATCAGCGGGTAACCCACTTCGCGCGCGAGCCTCACGGCCTCCTGCTCGGTGCGCGCACTGCGTGCCGGCGGCTGGCACAAGCCCAGTTTTTCCACCAGCTTCGAAAAGCGTTCCCGGTCCTCGGCGAGGTCAATCGAGTCGGGTGAGGTGCCGATGATCGGCGCACCCGCAGCCTCAAGCGCACGCGCAAGTTTCAGCGGCGTCTGCCCGCCGAACTGCACGATCGCGCCTTTGGGCTTTTCCAGCTCGATGATCTCCATCACGTCCTCGAACGTCAGCGGTTCGAAGTACAGCCGGTCCGAGGTGTCGTAGTCGGTGGACACGGTCTCGGGATTGCAGTTGACCATGATGGTCTCGTAGCCGTCCTCGCGCAGGGCCAATGCCGCGTGCACGCAGCAATAGTCGAACTCGATGCCCTGGCCGATGCGGTTCGGCCCGCCGCCCAGCACCATGATCTTGTCGCGCGCCGAGGGTTGGGCCTCGCATTCGTCCTCGTAAGTCGAATACAGATAGGCGGTGCTCGAGGCAAACTCCGCAGCGCAGGAATCCACGCGCTTGTACACCGGCCGTACGCCGTGTTTGCGCCGCAACGCGCGAATCTCCTGTTCTTTCACGTCCACGAGCATGGCCAGACGGCTGTCGGCAAAACCTTTGCGCTTGAGCGCGCGCAAGCGCGTGGCATCCAGGGCCTGCAATCCACCCTGGCGCACGCGCTGTTCTTCCCGCACCAGGTCCTCGACCTGCGCAAGAAACCAGGGATCGATACGGGACAAATTGAAGATTTCTTCGGGTGTCAGGCCAGCACGGAACGCGTCGGCCACGTACCATAACCGTTCCGGGCCGGCGGCGCGCAATTCGTGGCGCAATACATCCATAACGCCGGCCGCGGCAAAGTCTTCAATCTTTTCATTCAGGCCGTCGCTGCCGGTTTCCAGCCCGCGCAACGCTTTCTGCAGCGATTCCTGGAAACAACGGCCGATAGCCATGACCTCGCCCACGGACTTCATCTGCGTGGTCAGGCGCGGCTCGGCCTGGGGAAATTTTTCGAATGTGAAACGCGGGATCTTGGTAACCACGTAATCAATGGTCGGCTCGAATGAGGCGGGCGTGGCGCCGCCGGTGATTTCGTTGCGCAGTTCATCGAGCGTATAGCCGACGGCGAGTTTCGCCGCCACCTTGGCGATCGGGAAGCCGGTGGCCTTGGAAGCCAGCGCCGAGGAACGCGACACGCGCGGATTCATTTCGATTACCAACAGCCGGCCGTCCTCGGGATTGACCGCAAACTGCACGTTGGAACCACCGGTCTCCACGCCCACCTTGCGCAGCACCGCGATGGAGGCGTCGCGCATGCGCTGGTATTCCTTGTCGGTGAGCGTTTGCGCCGGCGCCACGGTGATGGAATCGCCGGTGTGCACGCCCATGGGGTCGAGGTTCTCGATGGAACACACGAGGATGCAGTTGTCGTGATTGTCGCGCACCACTTCCATCTCGAATTCCTTCCAGCCAAGCACCGATTCCTCGATTAGCAGCTCGTTGGTAGGCGACAGGTCCAGACCGAGTTCGCAGAGTTCCACGAATTCGTCGCGGTTGTAGGCGATACCGCCACCCGAACCGCCGAGCGTAAACGAGGGGCGGATCACCGTC
>JAGXAZ010000146.1 GCA_018971365.1 Gammaproteobacteria bacterium
TCTGGCGTCCGGTGCGCGCACAAATTCCGCCATGCAGCCGATACAGCAGCATGCCGCAACTGTAGGCCACCTGTTCCAGGTGATACAGGCGCACGGCATCCTGGTAATCAATCCACTCGAGCGGCATGCCGGCCGCATCGGTGCGCAGAACTTCTTGTGTCAGGTCGTACACGTGACGCTCACTCCTGCCAAGCGGCGGAGGTTACTGCAAATACCGGTCTGGAAGACAAATACCAGAGGTCGCGGTAAAGCATCTTACTCCCGCTCAGGGTGGTAAAAAAAGTTCTCGCACTCTAAACTGCGCGCGGTCCGGCTCCGGCTTGCAAAGGGCGCCGGCCTGCGGCCACTTCCAGCGCACAAGGGAATCACATGGCCATTCGCGTCTTCGTACCGAAGGAACATGCCGCCGGCGAACGCCGCGTGGCCATCAGCCCGCCGGTGGCGGTCAAACTCAAGGCCCTGGGCGCGGACCTCCTGCTGGAATCGGGCGCAGGTACCGCAGCGGGTTTCCCCGACAGCCTGTTCAAGGACGTGCGCCTGGCGGGCGCCGCGGACGGCGCCGCGAATGCCGACGTGGTATTCAAGGTACTCACACCCTTGCCGGCGAACATCGCGCACATGCAGCCGGGTTCGGTCCTGATCGGTCTTCTGAATCCGCACAAGAATCTCGAAGCCGTCAAGGCGCTGCGCGAGCGCAAGGTCACGAGTTTCGCCATGGAACTCGTGCCGCGCATTTCGCGGGCGCAGGCGATGGATGCGCTGTCATCGCAGGCCGCGGCCGCGGGTTACAAGGCGGCGCTGCTGGCCGCGGAAAAACTCGGGCGCTTCTTTCCCATGTTGACCACCGCTGCGGGCACCATCCGTCCGGCCAAAGTGCTGGTAATCGGCGCGGGCGTCGCCGGTCTGCAGGCAATCGCCACCGCGCGCCGGCTGGGCGCGATGGTCGAAGGCTACGATGTGCGCGCCGCGGCGCGTGAACAGGTCGAGTCCCTCGGAGCAAAGTTCGTGGACACCGGCGTGTCGGCGGAAGGTACGGGCGGTTACGCACGTGAATTGACCGCCGAAGAAAAACAGAAGCAGCAAGATGCACTCGCCAAGCACGTGGCGCAGGCCGATGCCGTGATCACCACCGCCGCGGTACCCGGCCGCATGGCACCGCGCATCATTTCCAAAATCATGGTTGAAGCCATGAAGCCCGGCGCGGTGATCCTGGACCTGGCCGCGGAGAGCGGCGGCAACTGCGAGCTCACCAAGCCGGGTGAAGACCTGCTGCACGGTCACGTGCTGGTGAGCGGTCCGTTGAATTTGCCGAGCCTGCTCGCGGAACATGCGAGCGACATGTACGCGCGCAATCTGCTGAACTTCTTCACGCCGCTGGTGAAAGACGGCACCGTGCACATCGACTGGAACGATGAGGTGTACGCCAAGAGCGTGCTCACCCACGACGGCGTGATCAAACACGAGCCGACGCGGAGGCTGGCGGAAGGATAAAGAGCAAGTGCTGGGTGCTGGGTGCTGAGTGCTGAGTGAAGAACCAGATTCCACGCAGCACCCGGAACGCAGCACTTTCTGAACCGTACTGGACATCGAGGTACGAAACATGATTAGCGGTTTTATAGCACTGTACATCTTCATGCTTGCCGCGTTCACCGGCTACGAGGTGATCTCGCGCGTGCCGGTGATCCTGCACACGCCGCTCATGTCAGGCTCGAACTTCGTGCACGGCATCGTGCTGGTGGGCACCATGGTGGCGCTCGGCAACGCGCACACCACCGCCGAACAGGTCATCGGTTTCATCGGCGTGCTGCTCGCGGCCGGCAACGTGGTAGGCGGCTACGTTTCCACCGAGCGCATGCTCGCGATGTTCAAGACCAGCGCGAAAAAGAAACCGGAAAGCCGCACATGAGTCACCTGCTCTCCCCCAGACTCACCGACGATCTGATTCAGGCGATCTATTTCATCGCCGCGCTGCTGTTCATCATCGGTCTGAAGCGCATGAGTTCGCCGAAGGGCGCGAAGAACGGCATCATCTGGGCCGGCGTCGGCATGCTGATCGCCGGCCTGATCACCTTCCTGTGGCCGGGGATGCACAACTACATCCTCATCATCGTCGCCATCTTCATCGGCGGGGTGGCGGCCTGGTGGAGCGGCCGCGTGGTGCCCATGACCGCGATGCCGCAAATGGTGGCGCTTTACAACGGCATGGGCGGCGGCGCGGCCGCGGCCATCGCCTGTCAGGAACTGATCCGCGGCAAACCCTTCGCCACGGCCGAAGTGGTGCTCACCGTGATCGGCGCCATCATCGGTGCGGTGTCGTTCAGCGGCAGCCTCATCGCCTTCGCCAAACTGCAGGGGCTCATCAAAAAATCACTGCGCTACCGCGTGCAGCAATACGTCAATGCGCTGCTGCTCGCCGTCACCGTGGCGCTCGGCATCTGGATCATGGTGGTGCACGGCAATCCGGCCTGGTACATCGTGCTGCCGTTCTTCGTGGTGGCGCTGGCGTTCGGCATTCTCGTAACGCTGCCGATCGGCGGCGCCGACATGCCGGTGGTGATTTCGCTCTACAACGCCTGTACCGGTCTCGCCGTCGCCTTCGAGGGCTTCGCGCTGCAAAACGCGGCCATGATAATTGCCGGCATGCTGGTGGGCGCGGCCGGCACCTTGTTGACACAGCTCATGGCCAAGGCCATGAACCGCTCCATCGCCAACGTGCTGTTCAGCAATTTCGGCGAGGTTGCGGCCGCGGGCAGCGGCGAAATTGCAGGCAGTTTGAAGCCGATAGACGCCGCCGATGCCGGTACCATGATGGCGTATGCGAGCAAGGTCATCATCGTGCCCGGCTACGGCATGGCCGTCGCGCAGGCCCAGCACAAGGTCTGGGAACTCACGCAACTCTTGCAGCATCGGGATGTGACGGTGAAATTCGCCATCCACCCGGTCGCCGGCCGCATGCCCGGCCACATGAACGTGCTGCTCGCCGAAGCCGGCGTGCCCTACGACCTGATCGGCGATCTCGAGGAAATCAATCCCGAATTCCCGACCGCCGACGTGGCGCTGGTGATCGGCGCCAACGACGTGGTGAATCCCGACGCCCGCAACAAGCAGGACAGCCCGATCTATGGCATGCCCATCCTCAACGTGGACAAGGCCAGGAACGTGATCGTCATCAAGCGCGGCCAGGGGCGCGGTTTCTCGGGCATCGAGAACGCGCTGTTCTATATGGACCAGACGCGCATGCTCTACGGCGACGGCCAGGAAGCCGTCACGCGCCTGATTCAGGCGATCAAATCGCTGGAATAGGCGCGCGCAAAAAACAACCCCCGGCGAGCGGGGGTTGTGTTAGACACATTCAGCACATCAACGCGGCGGGCGATCGACGTGCGCGCGGAATGCGGCGCGCTGCGCCGGCGTCATCTGCTTCCAGCGCTCGCGCAGTGCCTTGCGCTCGGCGGGCGACATCTTCTGGAATTTCTGGAATTCCGTGCGGATTCGCTGCTGCTCGGCTGGCGGCAGTTTCTGGAAGGTATCGAATCGCTTGCGGATGCGCGCGCGCTCCGCCGGCGACAGATCGCGCCAATGCTGGCGGCGCACGCGCGCCTGCTGGCGTTGCGCCGGCGTCATCTGGGCCCAGCGGTCCGCGCCGCGTATCAGCCGCTGCTGGCGGTCGGGCGGAAGGGTTGCCCATTTGTTGTGCATCGATGCCAGCAATTGCTGCTGTTGCGGCGTGAGACTCGACCACGCTACCGGCGCAGCCGGTGCCTGCGCGGCGGCGGCCGCATGCGGTGGTACGGCTGCCTGCGCGAACGCCACAGCCGCGGCGCACGCCAGGCATAAAGCCGCAAAG
>JAGXAZ010000147.1 GCA_018971365.1 Gammaproteobacteria bacterium
AACATCATGATCATGGCGTGCATGTTGGGACCGGCGACCCAGTGTGTGGGAGAGAGTCCCCCCATCCATAACGTCAGGCCGATACACATGAAACCAATCGTGGATGAAATGACGAGTCTGTTATTCATTGAATCAACCTCCAAGCTTGTGTAGACCGAAGGAATTACCGGACGGCGCCAAAGGAAGGAAGGTTGAGAACAGCGCCGCGGACCCCAAAACAGTGGTCCAGCCGTCGGCAGTAGGTATAGACCATGCGTCGCGAATTGCCAGCAGCTGTCAGTCTCAGCAAGAAACCTTCTTGAATCATGCCGGTAATTGCCTCGAATTAGCAGCATCCTGGCGATGATACCAATTCAACGGACTAAAATTTGATGGACAAGCAAATGGCATGCCTAAAAATTCACCAAAGGGAACTGGGCTGGAGAAATCACTTCCCGACCGCATTCTCGGCGACGCTCAAATAGCGGTCTTTCAGGCTCACATAGTGCGCCGCGGAGTAGCGCAGCATGTCGCGTTCCTGCGCAGCCAGTGGACGCAACTTGCGCGCCGGACTGCCGCGATACAGGTATCCGGATTCCAGGCACTTGCCGGGGCCGACCAGGCTTCCCGCCGCGAGCAGCACCTCGTCTTCGATCACCGCGCCGTCCATGACGATGCTGCCCATGCCGACAAGACAACGGTCGCCGATGGTGCAGGCGTGCAGCACGCACCTGTGCCCCACAGTCACGTCTTCCCCTATGGCCAGCACCAGGCCGCCCGGTGAATACGGCCCGTCGTGAGTCACGTGCAACACGCTCAGATCCTGAATGTTGCTGCGCGCACCGATACCGATGGCATTCACGTCGCCGCGTACCACCACGTATGGCCACAGGGACACGTCGTCGGCCAGTACCACCTGGCCAATGACCAGCGCGGTGTCATCCACATATACACGCTGGCCAAGGACCGGAGCCTGCGACTGAAACCCACGTACGGCCACGCCATTACCCGCCCTGGCACGCGGCCGCGAGTCGGGTGCAGCCTCGCACCGCGCGGCACCGCACGGCGCTTAAAACCGGCATCGTGACCCCCATGTCGTGCGCATGATAAAGTCCGGCCGCACTCCGGACGTTTGGGGAGAACATCATGGGCGTCACCGGTTACGTCGTCCTGGCAATCATTGTCATTCTCATCATTTACGCGTTCGTACTCTACAACAACCTCGTATTGCTGAAGAACAATGTCGCCACCGCCTGGTCGAATATCGACGTGCTGCTCAAGCAGCGGCACGACGAACTGCCGAAACTCGTCGAGACCTGCAAGCAATACATGGGCTATGAACAGCAGACCCTGGTGAAGGTCATGCAGGCCCGCGAAGGCGTGCAGCAGGCACGCACCAGCGGCAACGTGGCGGCACTCGGTCCGGCCGAGTCCCAGTTGCGCGCCACCATCGGCAATCTGTTTGCGGTCGCCGAAGCCTATCCCGATCTCAAGGCCAACGAGTCGTTCCAGCAATTGCAGAGCCGCATCACAGGGCTGGAAAGCAGCATCGCAGACCGGCGCGAGTTTTACAACGATTCCGTGAACACCTACAACACGCGCACCGAACAATTCCCGCCGGTGCTGATCGCCCGCAATTTCGGCTTCAAGGAAGCCAGCCGTCTGGAGATCGCCGCGGGTGACAAGCAAGACGTGGACATGAAGGCGCTGTTCAGCTGAGTCGGACGCAGGTCGCCTTTGCTCTGCGTGGCCGATTAGGCGCTCACCGTGCACGCTGCTGATCCCGGCAATTTCTGGTTGTGGACGATTGTCCTGTGCGTGGTGGCAGCAGGCGCGCTGGTCGCGGGCTTCATGTTTCTGCTGCGCGCCTGGACGGTCGAGGAGACGCCAGTGTCACTCGTCCGTTCGGCGGCGCAGGGCTATGTGAAACTCGCAGGACACGCGGACCTGATGCCGGGGCCGCCGATCATTTCGCCACTGACCCAAAGCCGCTGTACCTGGTGGTCATACAAAGTAGAAGAGCGCGCAAGAACCGGCCGGAATCAGGGTTGGCAAACCATCGAGCATGGCACCAGCGACGATTTGTTTTTGATCCGTGACACTACCGGCCAGTGCGTGATAGATCCCGAACATGCCGAGGTAATCGCAGCGACCCGAACGGTCTGGTATGGGGATCAGCCACGACCACAACGGGGACCGTCAATCGGCGGGTTTGCCCTGACTTCGCCGTATCGCTATGTCGAAGAACTCATTGTTCCCCAGGATTTCATTTTCGCACTGGGATTCTTCCGCACCCAAAACGCCGGCGTTGACGCCATGGCCGTGAATCAGGACGTCGCGCAGCTGCTGCACGACTGGAAACAGGATCAGGCGGATCTGCTGCGGCGCTTTGACGCTGATCACGACGGTCAGCTGAATGACCGGGAATGGGAAGCCGCACGCCAGGCCGCTCGCGACCAAGTGCTGGCGCAGGAACGCCAGACCATGCAGCGCCCGCCCATGAACGTGCTGGCAAAGCCAGAGGACGGGCGGCGGTTCATCATTTCCACGCGCCCGGAAAAACAGGTGATCCGGCGTTTCCAGCTCGCGGCCGCGGGCTGCCTGCTGGTGTTTGTAATTGCCGGCGTTGCCGCCGGCTACAGGATTACCACGCATGACAAAGCATCCACTGCGACCTCTGTGGTGCCTAGCGCGCAAACCTGATTTCGGCTGCACGGGCTTGCGCCACCTGATAACCTGAATCCGGCGTGCTACCATGCGCCGCGACCCTCAGCAGACTCCCGCATTGCACATGCCAGAAAATCCGCTGCTCGCGCCGGACGGGCTGCCCCGTTTTTCCGAAATCCGCGCCGAGCACATTGAGCCGGCGGTGGACGCCGTGCTCGCCGAAAACCGCGCACGCATCACGCAATTAGCAGCCGGTGGCGCTCCCGACTGGGACGACTTCATTGAACCGCTGGAAACCCTGGGCGACCGGTTGCACCGCGCCTGGTCGCCGGCTGCCCATCTGAACGCGGTGATGAATACACCGGAAATCCGTGCGGCCTATAACGCCTGCCTGCCCAAGATCAGCGATTACGACACCGAACTCGGTCAGAACGGCATGCTGCAAAAACAATACGCTGCGCTCAAAAACGGTGCTGCCTGGCAGGGTTACATAGCCGCGCAGCGCAAACTCATTGACGACGCGCTGCGCGATTTCCGCCTCGCGGGCGTGGACTTGCCGGCGGAAAGGAAAACCCGCTTTCGGGACATCATGCAACGCTTATCAAAGCTGGAAACGAAGTTCGAGGAAAATCTGCTGGATGCAACCCAAGGCTGGATCAAGCAGGTCACCAATGTGGCACAACTTTCCGGCATACCGGCCACCGCGGTAACACGGGCGCGCCACGAAGCGGAAACCCGCAAGCTCGAGGGCTGGGTATTCACGCTGGACTACCCGAGCTACGCCGCGGTCATCACCTATGCCGACGATCGCAGCTTGCGCGAGGAAATGTACCGCGCCTATGTCACGCGCGCCTCCGATCAGGGTCCCGACGCCGAACGCTGGGACAACAGCCAAAGCATGCGCGAAATCCTGGGACTGAGAACCCAAGCTGCGCGGCTTGCGGGTTTCAATTCCTATGCCGACTACTCACTCGCCAGCAAAATGCTGCACACACGGGAAGAAGTGCTGGGTTTCCTCACGGACTTGGTACACCGCTGCCGGCCGGCCGGCCGGCGCGAATACGCGGAACTCCAGGAATACGC
>JAGXAZ010000024.1 GCA_018971365.1 Gammaproteobacteria bacterium
ACCAGCTCGAAATCATCCCGGAGCGAGAAAGTCAGGTGGCTGTCGAAATAGATATCCGTGTGGTCCTGGCTCTGATTGAAGCCGTCCGCATTGGGCAGGCCGTTGTTGGTCAACTGGTCCGAGCGCAGGAAGCCGCGGATGTTGCGGTTATGGGTAAAAACGTTGGCAAGCGTTGTACTCCACTGACCCCACTTCAGGTTGGTGTCGTTGCTAAGCACCAGGCTGACGCGGTCCTCATCCATCCTGGCGTCGCTCGGATTGTTGTTGGTGTCAACCGGCACCAGCGGCGACAGCGCGCTTGCGCCGTCGGGCAGCGGGCGCGGACTCGCGGGTTTCTGGCGCAGCAGCAGGCCGTCCAGGTCAAGACGGAACTCCCCACTGTCCGTGTCCACGGCGCTGCGATACAGGACGTGAGAGCGCGTGTAGGCGGTGCGCGGATCGCTGAAGTTGCGCTGGGTCACGTCCGCCGCGATGGATTGGCGGACCGGGCCGTCGCTGGTGATGGGTGCGGCCACACCGGCACTGCTGCTGCCGTAGGAACCGTAAGATGCCGTGGCGGTGGTGCCGGGTGCGCCGGCCTCGCGGTGAATGATGTTGATGACCCCGACAAAGGAGGTAGCGCCGTACTTCACCGGTGCCGAACCGCGGATCACCTCGATGCGATCCACGTCGTTGAGACTAATGCTCGCCAGATCCGGGTTGAAAGCGCCGCCCACCGGAACACCGTCCACCAACAGCAGGAAAGCATCGAACTCGCGCAGGCCCTGGAATTCGGGCACTGCGCTCGCCGGCCCGCCATCACCGCCCGGTGCAATCTCCACGCCGGCTGACAATGCCAAGGCGCTGCGCAGGTCCGTGGCGCCCATGGCCACCAGTTGATTGTGGTTGATGATGGTGATGCTCTGCGGCACGCTGCCCAGATTTTCGGGCAGTGGCGTGGCGCTGACTTCCACCGAGCCCAGCGTCGCGGTTTGAGGCTGGTCCGGAGTGTCTGCTAAAGCGGTGCCGCACATCAGGACAACAGAAAGCAGAACGAAAAGTTGCAAATACGATGTCCTGATTTTCACGTTGGTTCGACCTTGTTGCAGTTATATTTTGGTGGGTAAAAAGAAGCGGGGATTTTGGTAATCCTAATGTGATTTCCGGAGGTAGAAATAGTTCCGAGGCCGTCCAACGGTATTTTGTCCGGGCTTGGAACGGACTCCGAGGCACGGCCGTCATCGCGCCTGACTTACACGGTGTCCGGTAATACGCTCAACAGCCACGCGCGCAGATCACTGATTTCCTCCGGACATACTGCATGCGGCATGGGATAGGTGTGCCAGACAATCGAGCAGCCGAGCGCAGTGAGCGCTTTGCGCGTTTGCTCGGCAAGCGGCAGCGGGACCACTGGGTCCTGCGTGCCGTGCCCGTAAAAGATAGGCACGCTGGCATTGGCAGGATGAAGTTTGAACTCAAAACCTTCAGTGAGCGGCAGATAGGTGGACAGCGCCATCACACCTGCCAGACGTTCGCGGTATTGCAATCCGGTGTAGAGCACGACCGCGCCGCCCTGCGAAAACCCCGCGAGCACGATGCGCGCGGCGGGAATTCCGCGCTGATTCTCACGTGCAATCAGCCCTTCCACCGCCGCGCGTGAGGCCAGCATGCCGGTCTTGTCGCGCGGCTGATGCATCCCGATTTTCACGATATCGAACCAGGCGCGCATCGGCATACCGTTATTGAGCGTCACCGGCCGCACCGGCGCGTGCGGAAACAAGAAGCGCAGCTGCAGTGAGTTGGGCAACCGCAGCTCCGGCACTATGGGCTCGAAGTCGTGGCCGTCGGCACCCAGACCGTGCAGCCAAATGATGCTGGCTGTAGGCGCAGCGCCGGTCTCGATTTCCACGCACTCGGGCAGGTTGGCCATCGTGCTCTCCGTTAGAATGAGCCAGCAATTGTAGTCGTTCGGGCAAGCCAGGCGCACCAAACTGATTTTTGCAGCTTATGGTGCGCAAGCGAACCCTACATGAGATAGGCCATGAATTTCTCAAACAAAATCATTCTCATCACCGGCGCAGCGCGCGGCATCGGCCGTGCCACGGCTGAAACCTTTGCGCGTCTCGGCGGCAGCGTGGCCGTGCATTACCACACCAGCCAAAAACAGGCGGAACAGCTTGTCCAGACCTTGCCCGGCAAGAATCATCATGCGTTTAGCGCCGATCTCACCGATCCCCACGCCTGCGAATCATTGATTGACGACGTGGTGAAGCATTACGGCCGGCTGGACGTGCTGGTAAATAACGCTGGTATTTACGAGGTGAGGCCGCTCAAGGATTTGAACTACACCGGCTGGCAGGAGACTTGGAACAACACCTTGGCCGCTGACCTTATCGCGCCCGCCAATCTCTGTTTCCTCGCCGCGCAGGTCATGATGAAACAGAAAAATGGCCACATCATCAACATTTCCTCGCGCGGCGCCTTTCGCGGCGAGCCGGACGCGCTGCCTTACGGCGCTTCCAAAGCGGGGCTCAATCAGTTGTCACAGTCCCTCGCCCAAGCGCTCGCGCCTTACAAAATCTTCGTGGGCGTGGTGGCGCCGGGCTTCGTGCGCACCGACATGGCCGCGGCACTGCTGGACGGTCCGGAGGGCGAAGCCATCCGCCACCAAAGTCCGCTCAAACGCGTGGCAACGCCTCGGGAAATTGCCGAAGCGGTGGTGCGGCTCGCCGCCGACGGCATGCTCTATGCCACCGGCTGTATCCTGGATGTAAACGGTGCGTCGTATCTACGCAGTTGAGACTACTGAAATCGCCCACTCGTAAGCCCTTGGGAGGTGAGCTCCCGTCATCCTCAATTTAGCGGAGCTCACGCATTCACCGCTGTACGTTTCGGCCTGGCGACAATGTAATCAATCTCATCGTAGGGCACCGTGACACGGCCCTCAATATCAGTTACCAGACCAATCTCTTTGAGAGCGGCAATGTCAGTATGCACGTTCTTGGGATCACGATTGACCGACCGCGCCAGTTCCCGCACACCCATCGCACCGCGGTTCATTAGCGTGTTAATCAGCTCCCAGCGTTTGCGTGTCAATGTCTGAAGCATCAAGTCACCATTCTCGAACGTGATGAATTCACCTTCCGCTTGACCGGTTTTCCAAGTGCGCTTAAACCGCTCCCCCGCGGCTCGCAGACTTTCAGCTTTAATTGTCACCTTGCGCATCTTCCACCTCCATCCGGGCAACATCCGCCAGGAAATCTTCAATCAGACGATCCACTGTTTCAAACCGATAGGGCTCTTCAATGCCACGAATATGATGATGATCGCCTTTGCCGCGTTCATTGTCATAGCTCACGATTCGTTGCCCACCACGGCCGCAGTAGAGCCGGTACTTGTATCCGTGTGGTCGCTCGCTATCCGGCTTCGGGAGCCGCCAGATCACCATCTCAACCACCGCGCCACTGACCAGTAAGGACTTGACACGATATATAAGGGTGGCTTTCATGTTGGCATTTATACCAACAGTCTCTCAAGTTTGTCAATCGGGTCGAAAGATTCACACGAAGGGCAAGGTGGACTATCTCAGACTTCCAGGACAACATCCAAGAACGCCGGAGCGAGACGTGTTGCCTGTCAAAGAGAATCCGCGGTTAAACTTGGCAAAGCCCGCTCAACCGCGTGGCCACGCCGGAGGAAATCGCCGAAGCCGTGATTCGGCTTGCCGCCGACGGCATGCTGTCCGCCACCGGCTGTATCCTGGATGTAAACGGTGCGTCGTATCTGCGAAGCTGAGGTGGTAAACCATGGAATGGATTACGGATCCGAACATCTGGGCCGCGCTCGTGACGCTTACCGCGCTCGAGATCGTACTCGGCATCGACAACATCATTTTCATCTCGATCGTGACCGGCGGCCTGCCGGCCGAACGCCAGGCCTCGGCGCGCCGTACCGGCCTGATTCTTGCAGTGGTCACTCGATTGCTGCTGCTGGCGTCCATTTTCTGGCTGTCGCGCCTGACGCGACCGCTTTTTACACTATTCGAACAGCCGTTTTCAGTGCGCGATCTGGTACTGATCGGCGGCGGCCTGTTCCTGTTGGCCAAGAGCACGCTCGAAATCCACGGCGACATTGATCAGAGCCACACACGTCAACGCACATCGCAGCGCAGATCGTTCTTCGCAGCCGTGACCCAGATTCTGCTGCTGGACGTGGTGTTCTCGCTGGATTCCGTGATCACCGCCATCGGCATGTCGGACAAACTGGCAGTGATGGCAGCGGCCATCATCATCGCGGTGGGCTTCATGCTCATGTATGCCGGCGCGGTGAGCCGCTTCGTGCAACGCCACCCCACGCTCAAGATGCTGGCACTGGCGTTCCTGGTGCTGATCGGCGTGGCGCTGATTGCGGACGGCCTCGGCATGCACATCCCGAAAGGCTACATCTACTTCTCCATGGCGTTCGCCTTCGGCGTCGAGATGCTCAATCTGCAAATCCGCAAGCGGCGCGCGCCATGAGCCGGCTGCCGCTGATCCTGTCCTGGAGCGGCGGCAAGGACAGCGCTCTAGCGCTGCACGCCCTGCAGCACGATCTGCGCTATCGGGTTGCCGGTCTGCTCACCAGCGTAAACGAGCACTACGGGCGCATCAGCATGCACGGCGTGCGCGAGGCGCTGCTGGATGTCCAGACGAAATCCATCGGCCTGCCGCTTTACAAAGTGAAACTCTCGGAGCATCCGTCCAATGAGGAATACGAGAGAAAAATGCACACGGCGTTGGAAGGTTTCAAATCGCAAGGCATCCGGCACGTGGCCTACGGCGACCTGTTTCTGGAGGACATACGCCAATACCGCCTCGACAATATGCACAAGCTGGACATGGAATGCGTGTTCCCGCTATGGCATGAGCCTACAGATAAACTTGCGCGGCAATTCATTGCGCTGGGCTTCAAGGCGGTACTGTGTTGCGTGGACGAACAGCAGCTTGCCGGCGAATTCGCCGGCCGCGAGTATGATGAAACGCTGCTGCACGATCTGCCGGCGAGCGTGGACCCCTGCGGCGAGCACGGTGAATTCCATACCTTTGTGTATGCCGGTCCGGTATTCCGGCAGCCGATAGTTTTTAGTCACGGTGGGTGCGTGCGCCGCGACGGGCGCTTCCATTTCTGCGACCTGATTCCGACGGAATCGTTTGCCTCGAAAACCCCACAGAAAGATTTCGCCCCCTCAGCCCCGCCGTCTCCCACGAGGGGAGAGGGTGGATAATCAGCGAAGGGCATGACATCAGTTCAGTAAACGGGAATAACCCATGAGCATATGGTTAAATCCAATTACAGTGGATGATCTCAACAAATACCAGCAGCAGTCGCTGGTGACGCATCTTGGTATCCGCTACACGGAGGTGGGTGAGGATTATCTGAAAGCCACGATGCCGGTGGATGCGCGCACCAAACAGCCGGCCGGCATTCTGCACGGCGGCGCTTCCGCGACGCTCGCCGAAACCCTGGGCTCCACCGGCGCCAACCTGGTGGTGGACCGGAGCAAAACCCTGTGTGTGGGACTGGAACTCAACTGCAATCACATCCGCGCCATGCGCGAGGGCCAGGTCACCGGCACCGCCCGGCCGCTGCACATCGGCAAAAGCACCCAAGTCTGGGAAATCAGGATCACCGATGATCAGGAGCGCCTGGTGTGCGTGTCGCGGATTACGATGGCGGTACTGGATCGCTCAACAATCAAGAGTTGACGGCCGGTCCATGAGCCATGCAGGGTGCGCCGACCGGCTGGTTCACGCCGGGCCCAGGACGGTTTTGGAACGCGCTGCTTTTCGAACTGGTTGATCAATCGTTCAGGAGCTGCATCCGCGAGTCCATTGGGCCAGACGCGCGCGTTCCTCGCAGGTGGCAGCGCTGCACTAGGCGCTATCCGTGGCACGCAAAAATCAGCGGGCGTGCTGATGCACGGCAGCCGCCAGCGTTTACCAGTGCGCTACCGCCTGCTGGGCCGCGGCGTTCGTAGGCCGCGCCAACAGGCCGGTCTGGCTCATGCTCACCCGGTATTCGGCGCCATCCGCCATCGGCAGGTAGGTGGCGCTGCCGTAACTCGCATCTACCCACGGCAGCCAGGCGTGCGCACGCGCGAAACTCCACACGTCCAGTCCACCGCCACCCGACAGATCCACCGCCGTATGGTAATCGCGCTGCTCCTGCTCGATATTCCGGTAACGCCCCTCGAGCCGGTCGAGGTGATACAGCGCATTGAATCCCAGGAGAGCGCCCGGGCCGGTCCATTTGAGCACACGCGCTGAAAGCTCCCACTCGTCGCCGCGCAGTACCTTGGTGCGCACCCGGCCGCGCGCATCCGTGAGGCTCGCGCGAAACTCCTGGGGTGCAAGCTGGGTGAATGCCAGGTCCGCTACCGGCTGCTCGTACGTCAGACGATGATAGCTGCGCAGATTGATCGCCACCGCCGCCGTCAGCCCCACCGCCGCGAGCAGGATCGCGCCGATGATCACACGGCCAAAGCCGTTGGCAAATTTGCCGTGCAAAAACCGCTTCCAGCCGCCGAAAAACAGCGCCAAGCCGATGAGTGCCACCAGCACCACCACCAGCCCGGAAATCCACAGCGACACAGGCACCTGGAATGACATATCTGTTCTCCTGTAACGGCGTGACTCTAGCACGCACACTGCGAAGCACGGTTATACTCTTAGCATGCTGCGCCGTGTACTTGCATATTTGCCGTTCCTGCTGCTCGCGGGACTGGGGAGTTGCGGCCAGAAAGGTCCACTGTATCTGCCGGTGACGCCGCCGCACACTATCCCACCCATGCCTCAAGCCACGACGCACGTGTCGCCGGCTATTACTCACGCCGCGCCCACCGCCGTCACGCATTCTGCGCCGACGGTTTCCAAACCAAGCTGACCGGCGTCGTCTTGGCTCCGGTGTCCGCGTTCCAATACCGCGACAGCGTACTGCACGCCGAGGACATAGCTTTGCCGCAACTGGCGGCTGCACACAACACACCTTTATATGTGTATTCGCGCCGCACGCTCACTGAATCATGGGAGCGCTTCGCGCGTTTATTCAAAGGCACACCGCATCAGGTTTGTTACGCTGTCAAAGCCAACGGCACACTCGCCATCCTGCAAGTGCTGGCGAAACTCGGTGCGGGCTTCGATATCGTCTCCGGCGGCGAACTCGCACGCGTGCTGCGCGCCGGCGGTGATCCACATAAAATCGTGTTTTCCGGCGTCGGCAAGCGCCGCGACGAACTGGAGCAGGCGCTCGCCGCGGGTGTCGGGTGTTTCAACGTGGAATCCGCCGCGGAGCTGGACCGGCTGAATGAACTTGCGCTGGCGCGCAAGCAGCAGGCACCGGTGGCGCTGCGCGTCAATCCCGATGTCGATGCCGACACCCATCCGCACATCGCCACCGGCCATAGCGGCGCGAAATTTGGCATCGAACTTTCCAAGGCCGAAGCGCTGGCGATGCAGGCATCGCAGTTGCCCGGCATTCAACTCGAAGGGGTCGCCTGTCACATAGGCTCGCAAATCACTGCGGTCGAACCGTTCCGCGAAGCGGCACGGCGACTCACGGACTTGGCCGCTCGACTGCAGACACGCGGTCTCGCGCTGAAACATCTGGATTTCGGCGGCGGTTTCCCGGTGCGCTATCAGCAGAATGAGTCGCTACCGGAGGTGGCGACGCTCCTCAACGAGCTGCACGCACTTGCAGAAGCACGCAGTCTAATCATGCGCATCGCACCCGGCCGCGCCGTGGTGGCCCCGGCAGGGCTGCTGCTCACGCGTGTCGAGTACCTGAAAATCACTGCGCAGCGTCGTTTTGCAATTGTGGACGTTGGCATGACCGAATTGATCCGCCCGGCGCTCTACGACGCCTGGCACGAAATCCGCGAAGTGCAATCGCGCAAGGATGCCACCGCCGAACTCTGTGACGTTGTGGGGCCGGTGTGCGAGAGTGCCGATTTCCTCGGCCGCGGCCGGCGGCTCGCTGCCCAGCCGGGAGATCTGCTGGCAATCATGGACACGGGAGCTTATGGCGCCAGCATGGCCTCGAACTACAACGCCCGCCCGCGCGTTGCCGAAGTACTGGTGGACGGCGCCCGCGCCACCGTCATCCGCCGACGCGAAACCCTTGACGATTTGATGGCGCACGAAATTCTGCCGTAGGTTGGGCTTGCGCACCGTTCGCCCCGTAGGAGCGACGCCCACGTCGCGATAAATGAAGAATCGCGGCCAAGGGCCGCTCCTGCAAAAATGCCACGCTGCCCTATTCGTCATGGCTTGGCGAGAACCGCTCTGCTTCCTCATCCTTTACACTTAGCTCATGCCTGAAAACGCAGCCGCCAACGACACCTCGAAGAAACTCCTGATTCTGGTGGACGGCTCGTCGTATCTGTATCGCGCCTTTTACGCACTACCGCCGCTCAGCAATTCCAAAGGCGAACCCACCGGCGCGGTGCGCGGCGTTGCGGCCATGCTGAAAAAGCTGTTGGCGGATTACGCCCCCGAGCACGTGGCGGTGGTATTCGACGCGAGCGGCAAGACCTTCCGCGACGAGCTGTTTGCGGAGTACAAGGCTAACCGCCCGTCCATGCCGGACGACATGAGTGTGCAAATTGAACCGCTGCACGCGCTGGTCAAAGCCCTGGGTTTCCCGGTGCTGCAGATCCCCGGGGTCGAGGCCGACGACGTGATCGGGACGCTGGCCAAACAGGCCGCGGACGATCAGCTGCCGGTGCTGATTTCCACCGGCGACAAGGACATGGGCCAGCTCGTGAATTCGCAGGTCACGCTGGTAAACACCATGACCGGTACGGTTTTGGATCGCGAGGGCGTAAAGCAAAAATTCGGCGTGTGGCCGGAGCAAATGATCGATTATCTGGCGCTGGTGGGTGACAGTTCCGACAACATTCCGGGGGTTTCCGGCATCGGTCCCAAAACGGCCGCCCCGCTGCTCGAGCATTTCGGCACACTCGAAAGTCTTTACGCGCGCCTGGACGAGGTGCCGCAACTGGCAGTCCGCGGTGCAAAACAGTTGCCGGAAAAACTGCGCGCCCAGAAAGAACAGGCGCTGCTCTCGCGCCGTCTGGCGGTGATCCGCTGCGACGTGGAACTCCCGGTAAAACCGACCGATCTTAAGATGCGCGCGCCCGACGCGGCTGCGTTGCGCGAGCTTTACGCCCGGCTGGAATTCAAAACCTGGTTGCGCGAGCTGGACGGCGGCGACACCAAACCGATGGAAGCGGCGCCCGCCTCTGTTGCCGCTGCATCCTCACCCCTCACTCCTCACGCCTCACCCGAACCCAGCTATGCAACGATTCTCGACGAATCCGCTCTGGACAAATGGCTGGCCAGACTTGAAGCCGCCGAACTTTTTGCGTTCGATACCGAAACCACCAGCCTCGACTACATGCAGGCGCGCATCGTCGGCCTGTCGTTCGCGGTGAAAGCCGGCGAGGCCGCTTACCTGCCACTCACGCACCATTATGCGGATGCGCCAACCCAGCTTGACCGCAAACAGACGCTGCAACGCCTGAAGCCTTTGCTGGAAAGTGCTGTTCACAAAAAGCTCGGCCACCACATCAAATACGACGCCCACGTACTCGCCAACCACGGCATCGCACTGGCCGGCATCCAATATGACTCGATGCTCGAATCCTACGTGCTCGACAGCGTGGCGAGCCAGCACAACATGGACGCGCTCGCCGAGAAATACCTGGATTACAAAACCATCCACTACGAAGACGTGGCCGGCAAGGGCGCCAAGCAGATCGGTTTCAATCAGGTACGCATCGAGGACGCCACGCGCTACGCCGCCGAGGACGCCGATGTGACGCTGCGCCTGCACCAGACGCTGTGGCCGCGGCTGCGCGCGGTGCCGGCGCTCAAGCGCGTGTTCGAGGACATTGAGATGCCGCTGGTGCCGGTGCTGTTTGCCATGGAACAGAACGGCGTGCTGCTGGACAGCGCCATGCTCAGGCGACAAAGCAGCGAGATCACCGCCAGCCTGCGCAAACTCGAACTGCGCGCCCATGAACTGGCTGGCCAGCCCTTCAACCTCGACTCGCCCAAACAGCTGCAGAGCGTACTGTTCGAGAAAATGCAGCTGCCGGTGGCGCGCAAGACCCCGGGGGGGCAGCCATCCACGGCCGAGGATGTGCTGGAGGAACTCGCCGCGGGCTACGAGCTGCCGAAAGTGATTGTCGACTATCGTGCGCTGAGCAAGCTCAAGTCCACGTACACCGACACGCTACCGGCGCAGGTGGATCCCGGCACCGGGCGCGTACACACGTCCTATCATCAGGCGGTCGCGGCCACCGGGCGCCTGTCCTCGATGGACCCGAATCTGCAGAACATCCCGGTACGCACCGCCGAAGGCCGGCGTATCCGTCAGGCGTTCATCGCGCCGCCGGGCAGCTGCATCATGTCCGCCGATTATTCACAGATCGAACTGCGCATCATGGCGCACCTCTCGGGCGATGCCGGCCTCATGGCCGCGTTCGAGCAGGGCATGGACATCCACCGCGCCACTGCCGCCGAAGTCTTCGGACTGAAACCGGAGGAGGTCAGCGACGAGCGTCGGCGCGCCGCCAAGGCCATCAATTTCGGCCTGATCTACGGCATGTCCGCCTTCGGTCTCGCCAAACAGCTCGGCATCGAACGCAGCGCGGCCCAGGACTACGTGGACCTGTACTTCGCACGCTATCCCGGCGTGAAGCAGTTCATGGACAAGACGCGCGCACTGGCGCGCGAGCAGGGTTACGTGGAAACCGTATTTGGCCGGCGCCTGTACCTGCCCGACATTCGCGCCAAGAATCCGCAGCGGCGCCAGTATGCCGAACGCAGCGCCATCAACGCGCCCATGCAGGGCACCGCCGCCGACATCATCAAGCGCGCCATGATCGCGGTGCACCGCTGGCTGGACGAGCAACGCGTGCCGGCGAAGATGATCATGCAGGTGCACGACGAACTGGTGTTCGAAGTGAAAGACTCCGCGCTCGACGCCGTGCAACGCGAGGTGCCGCGCCTCATGAGCGGTGCGGCCAAGCTCAAGGTGCCCTTGGTGGTGGACGCCGGCGCAGGCGCGAACTGGGATGAGGCGCACTGAATGGCAATGTTCCTTAACTCTTCTTCCCCGGGGACGGGCCGGGTGAGGAGCGCGCCTTCTGTTTCCACATGTCGCTTCGCCTAAGGCGGGATGAAAGAAAATTATTTCGTCAATTCAGCAAGTTAGTGCTGGTTTAGATTGTCACACGCCGTACGGAACTTTTTCGGGCCGCGCGGCTCCAACGTTTTGAGCGCTGCAATGGTGCTCACTCCTGCTCACCTCCCTGAGCGGGAAATGCCATCCGGTCTCCCCAAGCCGGGTGAAGCGTTTAACCCCGGTGTTTTACCCCTTTGGCACCGGGGTTTCTTTTGCCTGCGTTTTACCGCTGCGTGCTGGCGCTCAAGGATGGAGTCGATTTCCGGGCCTGGTGTTGTAGAATCGCGCCTTCCTTGCGGCGCACTGCACGCGGACTCCCGGCCCCCAGGGCTGCCCTGGCCTTCGTGCCGTCCGCTGCTTTGCTGTCAGGAGCCTCGCGCATGAACAAGTGGGTATTGATGTTGGCGGCCGCGACCGCCGTGGCGGCGACCGCCAATGCCGGCGCCGCCAGCGATAAGAACGCGGCCGCCGGCCAAGCCAAGTCCGCGACCTGCGCCGCCTGCCACGGCGCCGACGGCAACAGCGTGAGCCCGCAATTTCCCAAGCTCGCGGGCCAGAATGCCGACTACATCGTGCGCGAACTGCAGCGCTTCAAATCAGGCGAGCGCAAGAACGCCATCATGCAGCCCATGGCTGCGCCGTTGAGCACGCAGGACATGGAAGATCTGGGTGCCTGGTTTTCCAGCCAGACCGTGAAGCCCGGCGAGGCCGACCCGAGCCTGGTGAAAGCCGGCGGAGCGGTTTACCGCGGCGGCGATATCGCATCCGGTGTGCCGGCCTGCCTTGCCTGCCACGGTCCGGACGGCGCCGGTAACGGCCCGATGTTGATTCCGGCACTGGCCGGGCAGCACGCGGCGTACGTGGTGAACCAACTGCAGGCCTTCGCCGACGGCAGCCGCAAATCCCCGATGATGGATACCATCGCCGCCCGTTTGACGCCTGCGCAGATGCAGGCGGTGGCCAGTTACATCCAGGGCCTGCACTACGCCCCCATCCGGCCGTGAACTTGCTGCCGCGTGCACGTTCTGAATGGCTGTGCGTTATCCTGAATTCCGGAGGCACGTGAACAGGAACACGGTCAGCAAACTGTGCGTGGCCGCCGCGATGCTGGCGTGCTGCGCCGTGCCGGGGACCGCTTCCGCGGCCGGCGCCGCGCCGGCCTACCGCGAAGGCGTGAATTACATCCCGGTGATGCCGGCCCAACCCGTGAATGTGAATCCCGGCCAAGTCGAGGTGCTGGAATTTTTCTGGTACGGCAGTCCGCAGTGCTTCGCGCTCGAACCGTACCTGGACGCGTGGCAGAAAAGCCTGCCGGCGAACGTAGTGCTGACGCGCGTGCCGGCCACGCTGAATCCCCAGTGGGACGTGGCGGCGCGCGCATATTACGTTGCCGTGCAACTGGGCATAGCCGACCAGGCCAATGCACTGATCTACGCGGCCATGCATGGGCAGCACCTGAGCCTTGGCACGCAAAGCGATTATCAGCGCCTGTTCACCGGCCAACTGGGCGTCAGCGCGCAGCAGTTCAACGCCACGTGGAATTCGCTGCAGGTGGACGCGCGCCTGGCACAGGCCAAGGTTCTGGCGCAACGCTACGGCGTCATCAACCTGCCGGCGCTCACCGTGGACGGCAAGTGGCTGACCGGTGCGGACTATCATTTGAGCACCGCACAGATCGTACCGGCGGTGAACTGGCTGGTGCAGCAGGACCAGAGCGCACTGGCGGCGAGTGCGCAACAGTAATTCCGGATTCGTGATCCGTGAAAGCGCGGTAGATAGCGGTAGATACAGGAGAGTCGCAATGAAAACATCAAAAACCCTCACAGCGGCCACGCTGGCGGCCGGCCTGCTGATTTTCGGCGGCAGCGCTCTGGCGGCCGCCAATTTCCAGGAAGGCGTGAACTACGTGCCGGTTTCCCCGGCCCAGCCGACCACGGTCGCCCCCGGTCAGATCGAAGTGATCGAGTTCTTCTGGTACGGCTGCCCGCACTGCTTCGCCTATGAGCCTTACGTGGACGCCTGGCTCAAGCACAAGCCCGCGAATGTGGTGTTCAAGCTCATTCCGGCGGCCTGGCCGGGTGGGGAACACATGGATATCGACGCGCGTGCGTATTACACGGCACAGGCATTGGGACTGGAGCCAAAAATCCACAACCCGCTGTTCAACGCCATTCACGTGGACAACCGTTTTGACCTGACCCAAAGCCAGTCGGCTTTGCAGGGTTTCTTCGCCAAGTACGGCGTGAGCAAACAGCAGTTCGACGCTACCTGGAACTCGTTCGGCGTCAATCTCAAGATGAATCAGGCGTTGCAGACCATCACGCGCTACGGCATCCAGGGTGTGCCCACTTTCGTGATCAATGGCAAATGGATGACCGGCGCCGGCTATCAGATGCCGCCGCAGCAGGCGATGCAGTGCGTGGAATTCCTGATACAGCAGGAACAAGCTGCATTGAAGAAATAGGTTTCCGCCCCCCGCCGCCGGCGCCACCATTCCCGCGACATCGGAAGCGCCACTGCGCATGATGCGCACGCCTATTTCACCGCGCGGGCGCTGGGCCTCGAACCCAAGATCCACAACCCGCTGTTCAATGCGATCCATGAGCAGAACCAGTACGCACTCACCAGCAGCCCCGATGCACTGCAAAATTTCTTCACCCGGTACGGCGTGAGCAAACAACAATTCGACGCTACCTGGAACTCGTTCGGCGTCAATCTCAAGATGAATCAGGCGTTGCAGACCATCACGCGCTACGGCATCCGGGGTGTGCCCACTTTCGTGATCAATGGCAAATGGATGACCGGCGCCGGCTATCCAGCCGATAACCCAATGCCACCGGAAGAAACCATGCGGCGCGTTGAATTTTTGGTGCAGCAAGCGGAAACGGCACTCAAGAAGAAATAGTCCGCTGCAACCCGGCCCACAGGGGCAGTAGTCGCAAAAACGGCGGCCCGGCGGTTGACCCGCACTGCCGCCCGGCAGTAATGTGCGCCGTTCCTTCCCGACATCATCCGGCCCGTGGCTCACGCCTGTGCCGTGCTGACGCTTCCGGGATCCCGGCATTTCCAGCCTGGATGACCCTGCCCCCAAAGGAGATGGTCATGAAGAAGCTCTTCGTTCTGCTGATCGGTGCGGCCTGCGCGGCCCTGGCTGCGACGGCCGCAGAAGCCGCCGCCAATCCCCTGTTGCTGCTGCGCGACCCGACCATGTCGAAGACCACGATCGTGTTCGAGTACGGCGGCGAACTCTGGGCTGTACCACGCGGCGGCGGGCAGGCGCACGTGCTCGCTACCGGCATGGACCTGCTCGCCCAACCGATTTTCTCCCCGGACGGTTCCGAGGTTGCATTCAGCGGCACCTTCGATCACAACACCGATGTATACGTGGTGCCGGTCACCGGCGGCCAGCCCGAACGTCTGACCTGGCATCCCGATCCGGATATCGCGGTCGGCTGGACACCTGACGGCAAGGACGTGCTGTTTCGCTCGCATCGCTACAGCTATTCCGATCCCAATCAGCTCTATACCGTGCCGGTGAGCGGCGGATTTCCGACCGAGCTGCCGCTGTCGATGGCCGAGTCCGGCAGCTACTCGCCCAACGGCAGCCGCATCGCCTATGTTCCGGATTTCCAGTGGGAACCGTTCTGGAAAGGCTACAAGGGCGGCCAGCACACCCAGATCTGGATCGCGCAATTGTCCGATTCGCACACCATCCGCATCCCGGATCTGGACTCCAACGAAAACGATCCCATGTGGGTCGGCAATACCGTCTATTTTCTTTCCGACCGCGACGGCCCGATCACGCTGTTCAGCTACGACGTGAATACCGGCAAAGTCGCCAAGCTCATCAACAACACCGGCTTTGACATCACCTCGGCCTCGGCGGGACCGGGCGGCATCGTGTATTCGCAGTTCGGCCAGTTGCACATCTACGACTTTGCCACCGGCCAGACGCATGCGGTGTCCGTTACCGTGAACGGCGACCTCCCGCAGCGGCGTCCGTATTTTCAGGATGTCGCCAAGCAGCTTATGAACCCCGGCATTTCGCCCAACGGGGTACGCGCGGTGTTCCAGGCGCACGGCGATATTCTTACGGTACCGACCAAGCACGGCAGCGTGGTCAATCTCACCCACAGTCCCGGCGCCATGGACCGCGATCCGGCCTGGTCGCCGGATGGCAAATCCATCGCGTATTTTTCCGACCGCGACGGTGAGTACGATCTTTACGTCCGCCCGCAGGACGGCGTCGGTGCGGTGCGCCGGATCGCGCTCGGCCAGGACGATGCCTTCTACTACGACCTGAGATGGTCGCCGGATAATGACAAGCTGGTGTTCAGCGACCAGAAAGACAATCTCTGGTACGTCAACCTCAAGGCGGGAAATTCCGCGCCCATCAAGATCACCACCAGCAGCTTCGAAAACCAGTTCAATGCGAGCTGGTCACCCGACAGCCGCTGGATTGCCTACACGGCGATGCTGCCCAACTTTTCGAATGCGGTATTCATTTACTCGCTGGCCGACGGTACCAACCATCAACTGACCGACGGCAGCAGCGATTGTGAATACCCGGCTTTCGACGCCAACGGGAAATATCTGTACTTCGCGGCCAGCACCGATTACGGACCAAGTCGGGACTTCGACTTGAGTGCCTACGCCCACCCGGTGTTGTACCAGGTGTACGTCGCCACGCTGCAGGCCGGCACGGCTTCGCCCGTAGCCCCCGAGGCCGGGTTCGACGCGGCCCCGCCCGCCGGCTCGAATACACCCGCCGCGAAATCCAGCAATCAGGACAAGAACAAGGAAAAGAAGCCGCCGGAGGTCAAGATTGATTTCGCGGGCCTGGCGTCGCGCGCAGTGCCCCTGCCCATCAAGCCGGCCAACTACGCCGGCATGACCGTCGGTAAGAGCGGCGAGTTGTACCTTGAGGAGGGACCGCTGGTCGCGTTGCCCGTGAACTCGGAACCCAAGCCGACGTTCGACATCGTGCGTTTCACGCTCAAGGACAAGAAAACCGAGACCGTACAGCAGGGCGTGAGCGATTTCGTGCTCGCCGCCGACGGCGAGAAAATGCTGTACCAGCAGGGGAGCAACTGGTTCATCGCGAATGCCCAGCCCAAAGCCAAACCCACCCCGCTGGACGTCAAGGACATGCGCGTATACGCGGTACCGCACGCGCAATGGACCGAAATGTACCACGACGCCTGGCGCATCGAGCGTGCGTTCTTCTACAACCCGACCTTTGATGGCCTCGACATCGCCGCCGCGGAAAAGGAGTTCGCCCACTATCTGCCGGGCATCGCCAGCCGCGACGGCTTGAGTTTCCTGTTCCGCGAGATGCTGAGCTACATGTCGGTCGGCCACATGTTCATCTACGGCGGCTACGTGCCCACGATGCAGGAAATCAAAGTCGGCCTGCTGGGCGCCAATTACGCAGTCGAACACGGCCATTACCGGATCACACGCATCTTCACCGCGGGCAAGTGGAATCCACAACTGTATGCGCCGCTGGCGCAGCCGGGGCTGAAGGTCAAGACCGGCGATTATCTGCTCGCGGTGAATGGTCAGCCGATCAGCGGGAGCGAGAGCATTTACCAATACTTCGCGGACCTCGCCGGCCAGACCGTCACGCTCACCGTGGGGCCCAACCCCGACATGCAGGGCGCGCATGACATCACGGTGAAGACCATTCCGAGTGAGGCCAAGCTGCGCAATTCCGCCTGGATCGAGCACAACATGGAATTGGTAAACAAGCTCTCCGGCGGCAAGCTGGCCTACATCTATCTGCCCGACACCACGTGGAACGGACTGCTGAATTTCAACCGTTACTTCTTCTCACAGGTGGACAAGCAGGGCGCCATCGTTGACGAACGCTTCAATCACGGCGGTTCGCTGTCCGATTACACCGTGCGGCATCTACTGCGCAAGCCCATGGGACTGCTGGTCGTGCGCTGGGGCAAGCGCACTACCTCGGTGGTGCCGCAGATGGTCATACCGGGTCCGAAAGTCATGGTGATCAACCAGTTCTCGGGCTCCGGCGGCGACGCACTGCCCTGGTACTTCAAGATGGACAAGGTCGGAACGCTGGTCGGGGTGCGCACCTGGGGCGGACTGGTCGGCATCGGCGGCTATCCGCCGCTCATGGACGGTGGCGGCGTAACCGCACCGCGCATCGCGGTGGAAGGCCTGAACGGCACCTTCCCGGTGGAGAACCACGGCATCGCGCCGGACGTGGAAGTCTGGCAAAACCCGCAACTGGTACGCGAAGGCCACGACCCGCAGCTCGAACGTGCGGTGGAAATCGCCATGCAGCAGCTCAAGGAAAATCCACCGCCCGCCTATCAGCGTCCGCCGTGGCGCAACTACCACCCGGTGCTGCCGCCCCTGCCCGCACCGGCCGCCGCCAGCACGGGTGGAAACGGAGGCTGAAACCGGAGCCGGGAATGCTTCGAGCGCCGGATGAAGTCCTGATCCGTGCGAAGCCGGCCGGCGTCAGTGGTGGCGACGTGCCGTTGCGCCAGGGAGTGCCCGCAGCATGCGCCTGAGTACTGTTCCACAACGCATCGCGGCCTTGCGTGACGCGTTGCGTGCACGCGCGCTGGCCGCCTGCATCGTGCCGACGGCCGATCCGCATCTCTCCGAGTATTTGCCGGCGCACTGGAAAGCGCGCGAGTGGCTCTCGGGTTTCACCGGATCGGCGGGGACGCTGATCGTGACTGCGGATTTCGCCGGACTGTGGACTGACTCGCGCTATTTTTCCCAGGCCGAGCGGCAACTTGCGGGCAGCGGCATCGAACTCGTGCGCCTCGTGATTCCCGACCCCCTGGAATGGCTAGAGTGGCTCGGCACGTGCCTCACCATGGGAGCCATTGCCGCCTGCGCTCCCGACATGCTGTCGCTCGCTCAGGAACGCGCCGTGCGTGCGCGCCTTGAACCACGCGGCGCGCGGCTGAATCTGGAAGACGTGACTGCGCGCATCTGGGAGGAGCGGCCGCCGCTGCCCGCTGCCAGGATCTTTGAACACCCGCTGGAATATGCCCTGCGCACGCGCGCTGAAAAGCTGCATGCTGTCCGGGCCTCCATGCGCGCGGCCGGCGCAACCTGCCATCTGGTATCGGCCCTGGATGAAATTGCCTGGGTGCTCAACTTGCGCGGCAGCGATGTGGAATACAACCCGGTATTTTTGGCACATTTGTTGATTGGTGAGCGCGAGGCAACCCTGTTTGTGGATGCCGCCAGGATGGATGCGGCGCTGCAGCGGCAACTGCAGCAGGGCGGTGTGAAACTCGCACCGTACGCGAGCGTCAGCAGCGTACTCGGCCAGCTGCCGAAGGATGCCACT
>JAGXAZ010000025.1 GCA_018971365.1 Gammaproteobacteria bacterium
TTCGGCGCGGATGTGCCACCGCTGTCCTCGACCAAGGCGCTTAGCGGTCATTCGCTCGGCGCGGCCAGTGTGCACGAGGCGATTTACAGCCTGTTGATGATGCGGGACGGATTCATGGCCGGCTCGGCGAATATCGATACCCTGGACGCACGTGCCGAAGGCTTTCCGATTCTGCGCACCAGCCGCGCGCAGAAACTGGCCACGGTGATGTCGAACAGTTTCGGATTCGGCGGCACCAATGCCAGCCTGGTGTTTTCCGCAGTCTGATGGCCAACGTCTGAAATATTTCTGTCGGATACGGGATTCCGGGGTCATGAATCATCTGGATGCGTTGCGGGCCACCGTGGGTGCCGCGCAGGTGCTGACCGGCGCCGACGCGCAAACCTACGCGGTGGACTGGCGTGAGCGCTATCGGGGGACACCGCTGGCTGTGGTGCGGCCCGCCACAACCGACGAAGTCGCCGCGGTCGTGCGCCGGTGCGCACAGGCGCGTATCCCCGTGGTTCCACAGGGCGGAAATACCGGCCTGTGTGGCGGTGCCACGCCGGATGATTCGGGTCGCGCGGTAATCCTGTCGCTGCAACGCCTGAACCGGATTCGCGGCATTGACACCGACAACGACACTCTTGACGTCGAGGCGGGTTGCATACTGCAATCGGTGCAGCAGGTTGCGCGCAGTGCCGGGCGCTTGTTTCCGCTGAGTCTCGCGGCCGAGGGCAGTTGCACGATCGGCGGCAATCTGGCGACGAATGCCGGCGGCACGCAGGTGCTGCGTTACGGCAACATGCGTGAGCTGGCCCTGGGACTGGAGGTCGTGACGGCGCAAGGCGATGTCTGGCGCGGGCTGCGCGGGCTGCGCAAGGACAACACCGGCTACGATCTGCGCGGCCTGTTCATTGGCAGCGAAGGCACGCTGGGCGTGATTACCGCTGCTACGCTGAAACTATATCCATTGCCGGTAGCGCAGTGCACGGCGCTGCTGGCGCTCGATTCCATCGAGCACGCGGTCGCCCTGCTGGCGCGCGTGCGCGCCGGCCTGGGAGCTGCGCTCACCGGGTTCGAGCTGATGGCGGACTATTGCCTGCAGCAGGTGGTGCGTTGCTTTCCGCAGCAGCATCTGCCCTTTGATGGACCCTCGGCTCGCCTTCCCTGGTTCGCGCTTCTCGAATTGTCGGACAGCGAGTCCGAGACGCATGCGCGCACGCGCTTTGAAGCCATCGTGGGCAGAGCGATTGAATCCGGCTGCGTGCAAGACGCGGTCATTGCGGAATCGATCGCGCAAAGCCGCACGCTCTGGCATTTGCGCGAAAGCATCCCGTTGGCGGAAAAGGAATCCGGCAAGAGCATCAAGCACGACATCTCGATTCCGGTGTCGCACATGGCGGATTTCGTGCGCACTACGAACGCGGCGCTGGATGCGGCGTTTCCCGGGATCCGGCATGTGATCTTCGGGCACCTGGGCGACGGCAATCTGCACTACAACGTGGCGCGGGGCGCGGCCTGGACCGAGGAACGGTTGCTTGCGCGGCAGGAGGAAATCGCGGCCCTGGTGCACGACCGGGTGCACGCTGCGGGCGGTTCGATCAGCGCAGAGCACGGCATCGGCCAGCTCAAGCGCGATGTGCTGCCGCGCTACAAGGACCCGGTGGAAATTGCGCTCATGCGCCGCATCAAGGCCGCACTGGACCCGCTGGGGATCATGAATCCCGGAAAGCTGCTGACCTGAGGCTTGAGCGGACCTCCGGTGCGCGCCTGCGGTCGCCGGCGATCCGCTGCCGCAGGCACGTGCCGCTGGAATTACTTGTGACCTGCGCGCGGTGCGGGATTCGCAATCCGGCCCCAGGTGGACTTGTTGCCCCAGATGTTCTGATGCAGTCCTTCGAGCTGCAGGATCTGCGAATGATCGCAGAACAGGTTGCCCTCGTTGCCGTGGTTCTTGATGTACCACTCGAACACCGGAGGATCGGCCGCCTCGAACATCACGTGCTCGGTGCCCACGCTGTTGATGACTGCGGCCGCGGGCGCGGTATTCCACTTCACGACATTTTCGGTAATGCCTTCGGATTCAATCATGACGATGTCGGCACCGGCCTCAAGCACGCGTTGCACGCGTTTGACCAGGTCGCCGGTGTCTTTCTTGTCTTCCGCGGCAAGCTCGGCTTCGCTGGAATCGCCGCCCGATCCGAACTGGATGCCCAATTCGGATTTGGCCTTGAATGCCGCCTTCTTGACCTGCTCGATCAGGCGCAGCATGCCGCTGGTGGGCATGGTGAGAAACCCCGCGGATATCTCGATGACGTCGAAACCGACTTCCCTGGCCTCCTTGAGATACTTCTCGACCGCCTCGGGGCCGTAGCGCAGCACCGTCTCGATCCATCCGCCGGATGACACATACGCGTCGTATTTGTGCGCGAGCTCACTGAACGCGCGCAGCTGCTCGCGCGGCACGAGGGCGAAGGATCCCCCCGCCCACTTGATGCCGTCCACCCATTGTCCGGCCACTTCCAGCACGTCCGCGAGGTGGCGGGTGCCGAAAGTCGAGTAGTAGGGCGCGCGAATCTCGGTAAGGCCGAGAATGCCAGTGCCGGTTTCGGACCGAATTTGGCCGCGAGCGCCTCGGCAGGCTCGCGGCTGTGCCGATAGTTCACCACGCGGCGCGCACCCTCACCGGCGAGCGCCCTGGCAATGGCCGTGCCCAAGCCGCGGCCGGCCCCGGTGACCAGCACGATTTGCTGTCGAAGTTCCATGGAATTTGCGCCGCTCTCGCCTGCGCGTTGATCAGCGCGGCACTCTGGCGAAGCACGGCTTCAAAGAAATTGATACAAATCAATGCACACCCGCGTGCGTTTTCGGGCGGGCTGAGCCGGGAATTGCCGCGGCCGGCTTGACCGCAGTGGATGATCGGGGATCCCGGTGCTTCCACTGCTGGTTGCGGCAGCGGGAGTCAGGCGCGTGCGCCGAAGAGCTGTTCGTCAATCAGATCGCAGAGGCAATGCAGCGCCAGGAGGTGCACTTCCTGGATGCGCGCAGTGACTTTTGCGGGCACGCGGATTTCCACGTCCGGCGCTTGCAGCAGCGGCGCCATCTTGCCGCCATCGCGGCCGGTGAGCGCCACGATGTGCACGCCTTTTTCATGCGCCACCTGCATGGCGCGCACCACGTTCGGTGAATTGCCGCTCGTGGAAATCGCCAGCAGCACGTCGCCCGGTTGACCCAGCGCGCGCAGCTGCTTGGCGAATACCTCGTCATAGTGGTAATCGTTGGAAATGGAAGTCAGCGTCGAGGTGTCGGTGGTAAGTGCGATGCCGGGAAGCGGCACGCGTTCGCGCTCGAAGCGGTTGAGGAGTTCCGCGGAAAAGTGCTGGGCATCGGCTGCCGAGCCGCCGTTGCCGCAGCTCATGATTTTGTAACCCTGTTTCAGCGCGGCGGCCATGAGCTGACCGCCGGCGACGATGGTCGGCACGAGTGTTTTGAGCGCCGCCTGCTTGGTGGCGATGCTGTCATTGAAAAGCTGTGTAACACGGGCATTCAGGTCCACGAAATGTTTTCTCCTGTTTGAAGTTAAGGACAGGCGAAAAAAAGGTGTTGAGACTAGATCCTTCCACGCGCGAAACGCGTCCCCCTTTGGTAAAAGGGGTAAGGAGGGATTTCAAATGCGGCCGGGTGCGCAGATCCATCATTTTAACAGTGACCTTAAATCAAAAATCGGCACGGAAAGCGTCTTTGATCCACTCGGTATGCAGCGAGCCGTCGGGATTTTCGGTTGCGGCAATCACGTCGAAGCGCAGCGGCCGACGGCGATAGTGCGCATCCTGCTGCAGGAAATGCTGTGTGGCACGCAGCAGCTTATCCTGTTTGCGCGTGGTGACGGTTTCCGCGACGCTGCCGAACCCGCGATCGCGGCGGAAACGCACCTCCACGACGACCAGCGTTTCAGCCTCGTCCATGACCAGATCCAGTTCGCCCTGCGGGCAACGGTAATTGCGCGCCCGCAGCTTGAGGCCCGCCCCGCGCAGCAACTCCAAGGCCTGGTCTTCGGCACGCCGACCGGCGGTGAGATGCGGCGCCAGGCTCATGGCGCAGTGCCGGGCGCGCCCGTTGGCACCGGAGGCGGCGGCACGACCGGGGCGAGCAATTGCGGCGTGCCGTTGCTGAAGGTGGCCCAATCCAGCCGGCGGTGAATCCGGCCGTCCGGCGTCATGCTCAGCAGGCCGGTCATGCCCTGTACGGAAATGTTGAACGCCTGGCCCTTGTAGAGCAGCGGAATCAGCCGCCAGGCATCGAAGCCCAGCGCATACAGGCGGCTGTTGCCCGGGAAATTGTTGGGCCACAAAGCGGCCACGGTAGCGCGGGTGCTGGCCGCGGCGCCGCTGGTTTCCAGCGTCCACGGCATGTCGTCGAAAGTAATGCCGTCGAAATCATCATCGGCCGGGTCGCCCAGGCGGTAAACCTGCGAGGTCGAATACACCGGTACATTGATGGCATGGAAAAACCGCAGCTGCGGCCGGATGAGTTTCGCGTCACTGGCGTTCGCCGCCAGAAAGATGAACTGGATGTCCTGGCGCCGCCGCGGCTCGAATTGCAGACTGGTACCGAGAAGTGCCGCCAACTGTTCGTCGCGATACTGGCTGTCGTTCAGATTGAGCAGGCGCGTGATCGGCACGGAAAAATCATTCGCGCCCGGCGTGTAGGTCTGCGTGCCCAACAGCGTACCGCCCAACTGGGTGAAGCGCGCGGCAAATGCATTCAGCACGCGTGTGCCCCAGTCACCCTGCGGCACCAGTGCCACACCGCGTTTCAGGTTTTCCGCGATCACGCGGTTGGCGACTTGTGTGGCCTCGTCCTCCGGCGGCAAGCCGAACTGGAAGAGTCCCGCGGGCAACGATTGGGTGGTGTCGAGCGTGTTGAGCGCCAGCACCGGAACCGGCAGCGAGTCCAGCGCCGCAATGCCGCTTACGCTGTTTTTGATGAGTGGTCCAACCACCATGTCCGCACCCGCGGCAACCGCCTGACGGTAAGCTGCCTGGGCGCTGGCCGCAGTTCCGCCGGCGTCATACAGCGTGACTGTCGGTGCATTGCCGTTGCCGGCAAGCTGGAAATAGGCGGTAAGCAGGCCATCGCGAACCGCATCGGCGAGCGACTGGTATGGCCCGGACAGCGGCAGCAACAGCGCAATGCGTGCGGGGTAAGTCACCAATGCCTGCTGCTTGGCGATCAGCTCGGGAACGATATCCTGTTCTGCCGGATGATTGGGGAATTGCGCCTGCCAGGTCTGAAGCTGCTGCAACATACTGCGCGGTTGCTGCCAGATGTTACGCGTGAGGTTGCCGAGCACCAGCCAGCCGCGCGCAGCCTGGGAAATTCCGGATGGCAGCGCCTGCAGGTTGAATGCGGCATGGCTCTGGGAGATGAGCTGCCAGATGCGCTGATGGTTGTCCTGGATGGCGGCAGTGTTTCCGGCCAGATAATTTTCCCGCGCGCTCAGGTCCTCAACGGCGCCCACTGTGTCGCCGAGCGCGGCTTCGACTTGCGCGCGCAGCAGCAGCGTGCGCGCCTTCAGCTCGTCCGGGAGTAGCGCCAATGGAAATTGCAGATGCTTGAGCGCCACTTGCGGCTGGCCTGCGACGAAATCCATTTGAGCCTTGAGCATCTCGGCCCGCGCATTCAAACTCGGGGTGAGAAAAGCCGGCTGCACCTCGCCCAGAAGCTTCCAGGCGCGCTGTCCTTGGGCCGCCTGCCACCAGGCTTCGGCGGCGCTGATCAAATACTCGTCATGCAATTCCGCCTGTGCGCCTGCGGCCAGCGACTCATAAAGCCGGGCGGCAGCCGGGTAGTTGCCCTGCTGGAGCAACTGCTGCGCCTGTGCGGCGCGGCCCTGGGGGGCGGGCTGTGGCGGCGTTACCGCGCAGCCCGCGAGCAGGCCGAGCAACACGACTGTCAGGCCGTAACGCCGGAGTCGGGCGCGAGGGATATCGCCTTGCATGAATTTCGGTTTCCAGTGCAGGATGGACGCGCACTAATGATACCTGCAGCGACGGCTGGCGGGAAAACCGGGGGACGGATATGACAAAACACGGCGCCGGCGTGCTGTACGTTGTGGCCACGCCCATCGGCAATCTCGAAGACCTGTCACCGCGCGCGCAGCGGGTCATGGCCGCGGTGCAGTTGATTGCCGCCGAAGACACTCGCCACACACGCGCGCTGCTGGCGCATTTCGGCCTGCGCACGCCGCTGTTGGCTCTACACGATCACAATGAGGCCGAGTGTACACCGCGCGTGCTGGCAAGGCTGCTGGCAGGCGAGTCCGTGGCGCTGGTTTCGGATGCCGGAACGCCGCTCATCAGCGACCCGGGATTCAATCTGGTGCGCGCGGCACGCACGACGGGCGTGACCGTGAGCCCCATTCCCGGGCCGAGTGCGCTGATTGCCGCGCTGTCGGTGAGCGGCCTGCCCACCGAGCGGTTCGTGTTCGAGGGATTTCTGCCGACCAGGTCTGCCGCGCGTCGCGCGCGGCTCACCGAGCTGGCCGCGGAGGCCCGTACTCTGGTGTTCTATGAAGCGGTGCATCGAGTGCAGGAATCACTCGCGGACATGGCCCAGACGCTGGGCGCGGAGCGCGCCGCGGTGATTGCGCGTGAGCTGACGAAAGTGCATGAGACCGTGAGCAGCGGAACGCTGTCGGAACTCGCCACGCGACTGGCTGCAGATGCCGCAGCGCCCAAAGGTGAAGCCGTGGTTCTGGTCGCCGGGGCAGTGCAGGCCCAATCCCGGGGGGCGGATATCGAGGCGCAACGCGTACTGCGCATTCTGTTGGCAGAATTGCCCGTCAAGCAGGCGGCAGAACTGGCGGCGCGCATCGGCGGCGGCAGGAAAAACCGGCTGTACGCCACGGCATTGGAAATCGCCGGACGCAAGTAATCCCCTGCGTGCGCATGTAACCAATTTGCCGCAGGCACTCCGCTATAATGGGTGCGGAGTCGGCCGGGCAGCCGCTGTGCTTACGCGCAGAGGAAAGTCCGGGCTCCGCAGGACGGGATGCCAGGTAACGCCTGGGGGGTGTGAGCCCACGGACAGTGCCACAGAAAACACACCGCCGATGGCCGCAAGGCTCAGGCAAGGGTGAAAAGGTGCGGTAAGAGCGCACCGCGCGACGGGCAACCGTTCGCGGCACGGAAAACCCCATCCGGAGCAAGGCCAAATAGGGAAGCAGCGGGGCGACCCGCGCGTGCGGTCCGCACGGCTTCCGGGTAGGCCGCTAGAGGCGCGCGGCGACGCGCGTCCCAGATGAATGGCTGTCCACGACAGAACCCGGCTTACAGGCCGGCTCCTTATTTTTCGATCGCCACCTCAGCACCGCTGACCAGGGAGGGTCAGGGTGCCGTCTCGTCGAGGCGGAGGACACCATGCAGAACGATTCAATGCAGAAGCGCAAGGCCGAGTTATTGCGCAGCCTGCATCGGGCGCCTCCGATACTGGTATTGCCCAATGCCTGGGATGCCGCCAGCGCCGCGCTGTTCGCGCGTGCCGGTGCGTGCGCCATCGCTACCACCAGTGCCGGTGTCGCGAATGCGCTGGGTTATGCCGATGGGCAGGCGACGCCGCTGGCGCAGGTGCTTGCAGCGACACAACGCATTGCCGCGGCGGTGCAGATTCCAGTGAGCGCCGATCTTGAAGCGGGCTACGCGGAGACACCGGCGGCGCTGCAGGCCGTGATACGCCAACTCCTGGCCACAGGTGCCGTGGGCGTCAATCTTGAAGACGGCCGGCCTCCGGGATCAGCGCAACCGCTGCGCGATGTCGCGGATCAGCAAGCGCGTTTGCGCGCGGCCCGCGCGGCCGCCGATGCAGCCGGGATCCCGCTGGTGATCAATGCGCGCACCGATGTATTTCTTCATCAAGTGGGGGCACCGGACAGTCGCCTGGGCGAATCCCTGCGACGTCTTGCGGCGTACGCGCAGGCCGGGGCCGATTGCCTGTTTGCGCCCGGGGTCGCCGATGCTGCCATGATTGCCGTCCTGGTGCGGGAATTGAAGTTGCCGCTCAACATCCTCGCTGGGCCGGCAACCCCTGCGGTCTCCGAGCTGGAAAAGTTGGGCGTCGCCCGGGTCAGCGTCGGCTCGGGCCTGCATCGCGCCAGTCTGGCTCATGCCGAGCAGCTGGCCCGTGACTTTCTGGCCGGCGGAGGATTTCAGGGGCTGGCCACCGATTTGACCTACGCGGCACTCAACAATCTGCTGAAGCACTAGCCGCCTTGCCGGAGCGACAGGCTCGATCCGGAAATTCCCGGTACTCAATGGACTCCTGCCTCATTCAAGGATACACATCTCGTCGTTCGCCGCTCGCCACAATCTGACACCGGCTCTAGGATGGCCTTCCAAGTCACTGATTGATAGGCAGTTATCCTTGCCAATTTTCATCACGAATCGTTCCTAAGTCCCTGTCAGACAAGCACTTTTTTTGCAGTTGACCCTTGACTGCATGCCATTCGCTTCCTATAGTGTCCCAAGGTGGGTAAAAGTGGGATGAAATGGGTTTCCTGCACCGTGGGGTGGGCATGTGTTTCGCGGGGTAAACAACCTGACGTTGGATGCCAAAGGCCGGCTAGCCGTACCGGCGCGCTATCGCGAGCGTCTTGCCGAGACCTGCGACGGCAAGCTTGTGGTCACAATTGACCGCGGCTACTACCTGCTGATTTACCCGTTACCCACCTGGGAAGAGATCGAGGCCAAGCTCGTGCATCTGCCGAGCCTGCAGCCGCAAGTGCGCGAGCTGCAGCGCCTGCTGGTCGGTCACGCCACCGAAATTTCCATGGACAGCCACGGGCGGGTGCTGTTGCCCGCGGAGCTGCGCGAATTCGCCAAGCTGGAACGCGATGTCGTGTTGCTGGGCCTCATGAACAAATTCGAGTTGTGGGATAAATCCGCCTGGGACGCACGCCGTGAATTGAGCCTCGCGACGGATCACGCTGCCGCCGCAGGTTTGCCGGAGGAGCTGGCCAGGCTGGCGCTGTGAACCACACCGCGGACGGGTACACGCATCAACCGGTGTTGCTCGAGGAAGCGGTGATACGTCTGGCGGTGCGCGTGGATGGCGTGTACGTCGACGCCACTTACGGGCGCGGCGGTCACAGCCGCGAAATCCTCAGGCACCTGGGTGCGGAGGGGCGGCTGATCGCGATGGACCGCGATCCGCAGGCGGTGGCGGCGGCGCAAATGAAATGGAACGATGACAGGCGAGTTACGGTGCATCGAGGTGCGTTTTCCATGCTTGAGCGCATCGCGCAGCAACACGGTGTGTGCGGACAGGTGAACGGCATACTGCTGGACCTGGGACTTTCCTCCGCGCAGCTCGACGATGCGCAACGTGGCTTCAGCTTTCTGCGCGACGGCCCGCTCGACATGCGCATGGACCCGGAGAGCGGCGAGAGCGCGGCGCACTGGGTGGCGCGCGCCACGCCCGCAGAGATTGTTGCGGTACTTCAGCGCTACGGGGAAGAGCGTTTTGCACGGCGCATTGCGCGCGCGATTGCCGCCGCGCGTGCGCGCGCGCCGATTACCCGCACGCAACAGCTCGCGGACATTGTGAGCGAGGCCGTCCCGACGCGCGAGCGTCGCAAGCATCCGGCCACGCGCACGTTTCAGGCACTGCGCATCTACATCAACCGCGAGCTGGACGAACTCGCCGAATGTCTGGATCAATGTCTGCGGGTGCTGGCTCCGGGCGGACGGCTGGTGGTGATCAGCTTTCATTCGCTTGAAGACCGTCTGGTCAAACGCTTCATGCGCGCGCACGCACGCGCCGCGCCACCCGATCCCAAGGCACCATGGTTGTCATCGGCGGAGCGCCCCAGCCTGCGGCTCGCGGGTAAACCCACGCGTCCGCAGGCTGCGGAAATCGATCGCAACCCGCGCGCACGCAGCGCGGTGCTGCGCACAGCGGAGCGTCTGGCATGAGGTTCACGCGCGCCATTCTGGCACTGCTGCTGGCCGCCGTGCTGTTGAGCGCCCTGGCGGTAATTGATGCGCGCCACGAGAACCGCATGCTGTTCGCGCAGCTGCAGCAGTTGCGTCAGCAGCGCGACCAGCAGAACGTCGAGTGGGGCCAGCTGCTGCTCGAGCAAAGCACCTGGTCCACACATGCGCGCGTCGAACAGATGGCCACCCAAAAGCTCGACATGCATTTGCCGGCCCATCCCAGGATCGTGGTGGTGCACCCGTGAAGCGCGGCGCTGAGCCCGGCGCGTCCTGGAACTGGCGGAGTGCGCTGGTGCTTGCGGTGTTCATGCTGCTGGCCGCGGCCTTGCTGGGTCGCGCCGTGTACCTGCAGGTGTTCGACGAGCAGTTCCTGCAGGCCCAGGGCAAGGAACGGCACCTGCGCGTGGTGCAGCTTCCCGCGCATCGCGGCATGATTCTCGATCGCAATGGCCAGCCGCTGGCGGTGTCCACACCCGTGGATTCCATCTGGATGGATCCGCAGGAACTCGCGGCGGCCGGCGCGCGCGTGCCGCAACTGGCGCATGCCCTGGGTATGGCGAGCGCGGACATCCGCACGTTGCTGCACCAGAATCGTGACAAGGAATTCGTGTATCTGCAGCGCGGGCTGGATCCGTATGCGGCACAACGCGTGACGGCGCTGAATATTCCCGGCGTCTACAGCCAGCGTGAATACCGCCGTTATTACCCGGCAGGCGAGGTGGCCTCCCAGGTGCTGGGCTTCACCAACGTGGACGACGCCGGCCAGGAGGGACTGGAACTCGCCTACAACAACTGGCTGCAAGGCACCCCCGGCGCCGAGCGCGTGATCGTGGATCGCTACGGGCACTGGGTGCAGGACGTGGAAAACCTGCGCGCACCGCGGCCCGGCAAGGACCTGGTGACCAGCCTCGATCTGCGCGTGCAGTATCTTGCCTACCGCGCACTCAAGCAGGCGGTACAGCAACAAGGTGCGCGCTCCGGATCCATCATCGTCATGGACGCCAAAACCGGCGAAGTGCTGGCCATGGCGAATCAGCCGTCTTTCAATCCCAATAACCGCGCCGACTACGCCCCGGCGTCGTACCGAAACCGCGCGGTCACCGACCAGTTCGAACCCGGCTCCAGCATGAAACCGTTCACTATTCTGGCAGCGCTGATATCCGGCCGCTACACGCCGAATAGCATCGTCGACACCGCGCCTGGTTATTACAAGGTGGCGGGTTATACGATTTCCGACGACGGGCATGATTACGGCGCGATCAATCTCACCACCCTTCTGGAAAAGTCCAGTAACGTGGGGGCCAGCAAGGTCGCGTTGTCACTGCCTCCGCAGTTGCTGTGGGATACGTTGTCAGCGTTCGGCTTCGGACAGCTGAGCGGCAGCGGTTTCCCCGGTGAAGTCACCGGCTATTTGCCGGCCTATCAAGCCTGGTCGCGCGCGCGCCAGGCGACCATTTCCTACGGCTATGGCGTGGCCGTCACCGCGCTGCAACTCGCCAACGCCTACGACATCCTCGCTGACAGCGGCGAACGGATTGCAGCGAGTTTTGTACGCGTGGATGCGCCCGTCTCCGGCCAACAAGTCATCCCCGCGCCGGTGGCGATAACGCTGCGGCGCATGCTGGAAACCGTGGTGTCGGGCGAAGGTACCGGCAAGCTCGCCGATGTGGCCGGTTATCACATCGCCGGCAAGACCGGCACCGCACATATCGCGCAGAACGGCAGTTATTCCAGCACGGATTACATTTCCGTGTTTTGCGGCATGGCGCCCGCCAGCGATCCGCGTCTCGTGACCGTGGTGGTGATCCGTGAACCCAGCCGCGGCCAGTATTACGCGTCCACTGTGGCCGCACCGGTGTTCGCACAGGTCATGAGTGGCGCGCTGCGCCTGCTCGACATCCCGCCCGACAACCTCGGCAATCTCACCACCGCGTTCGTGGTGAACCTGGGCCACAGCTCATGATGACGCAACCGCGCCCGCTCGCCGGTCCGACGCTCGCCACGGTGTTACAGGATGTAATGCCGGTGGCGCCGGAGCGCGATCAGCCGCTGCAGGGTTTGGCGCTGGACAGCCGCAAAATCCAGCCGGGCTTCCTGTTCCTCGCCGTACGCGGCCATGATCACCATGGCCTGCAATACCTCGCCGATGCCCGGCGTCGCGGCGCGATCGCGGTAGCCTACGACCCCGAAGGTGCGGTGCAATATCTTCCGGGTCTCAACGGGCTGCCGGCGTTCGCGGTGCGCGAACTGGCTCGGCAGGCCGGCCCGATCGCCGCGCATTTTTATGCCGATCCTTCGGCGGCACAAAGTGTGATTGCAGTCACCGGCACCAATGGCAAAACCTCGGTGAGTCTGCTCAGCGCGCAAACCCTCACGCAGCTGGGCAAACCCTGCGGCCTGCTGGGCACGCTGGGCTACGGTGTGTACGGTCATCTGCAATCCGGCAGTCACACCACGCCGGATGCCGTGAGCATGCAGGGCTGGCTGGCGCGCTTCCGCGATGCGCGCGTGCACCATGTGAGCCTGGAAGCGTCCAGCCATGCGCTCGATCAGGGCCGCCTGAACGGCGTGCACTTCAGCACCGCGGTGTTCACCAATCTGACCCGCGATCACCTCGATTACCACCGCGACATGCAGGCGTATGGTGCCGCCAAGCGACGACTGTTCGAGATGCCGGGATTGCGCCACGCGGTCATCAATCTGGACGATGCCTTCGGACGGGAGCTGGCAGCCGGCTTGCCGCCGGACATCACGCTCATTGGCTACGGCCTGGAGAACCGGCGCGCGGCGCGCGGCCAGAACCTGCAGGCCACGCAACTCAAGTTGAGCGCCAGCGGCACGCAGTTCAACGTTACCGGTGAGTACGGCAGCGCGCAGGTGAGTACGCGTCTGCTCGGGCGTTTCAACGTGCAGAACCTGCTGGCGGTGCTGGGTGTGTTGCAGTCCGAAGACCTGCCGTTCGCGCAGGCGCTTGCGGCCGTGTGTGAGGCGCGCACCGTTCCGGGACGCATGGAATGTTTCGGCGGCGGGGACCAGCCGCTGGTGGTGGTGGATTATGCGCACACGCCCGACGCACTGGAAAAAGCCCTGATTGCGGCGCGCGCGCATTGCACGGGACAGCTCTGGTGCGTGTTCGGCTGCGGCGGCGAGCGCGATCGCGGCAAGCGTCCGCAGATGGGCGCGCTTGCCGAGAAGCTGGCCGATCACGTGATCGTTACCGACGATAATCCGCGCCACGAAGACGGCGATGCCATCGTCGCGGAAATTCTGGGTGGCATCACGCAACGCAGGCGGGTGAGCGTGCAGCGTGATCGTGCGCGCGCGCTGGCCGAGGCGCTGCAGGCCGCGCGTACCGGCGATGTGGTGCTGCTGGCCGGCAAGGGGCATGAGCAGTATCAGATCGTCGGCGACCGGCATCTGGATTACAGCGACCGCGACACGGTGCTGCAACTGCTGCGCGAGGTCTCGGCATGAATGCACGGCAGCTTTCGGACGTGGCCGCGGCCACCACCGGCCGGCTGCAGGGTGCAGACCGCAATTTCCTGCGCGTCAGCGCCGACACCCGCAAGCTCGCCACTGACGAGCTGTTCGTGGCGTTGCGCGGTGTGCATTTCGACGGGCACGACTATGTGGCGCAGGCGGGGAAGCTGGGCGCCGCGGGTGCGCTGGTCGAACATCCGGTGGCTGCGCTCCTGCCGCAGGTCGTGGTGGCGGACACGCGTCGCGCGCTCGGCGCCTATGCCGCGCATTGGCGGCGCGGTTTCGGGATTCCGGTAGTGGGTGTCACCGGCTCCAACGGCAAGACCACGGTCAAGGAGATGATCGCCAGCATTCTGCGCCAACGCGGCGAGACGCTGGCTACGCGCGGCAACCAGAACAACGACATCGGTGTGCCGCTGACGCTCCTGGAACTAGGCGCGCAGCATCGCGCCGCGGTCATCGAGATGGGCACCAATCATCCCGGCGAAATCGCCTACCTGGCGTCGCTGGTTGCGGCCACCGTGGCGTTGGTCACCAATGCCGGAAGCGCGCACCTTGAAGCGCTTGGCAGCGTGCGCGGCGTGGCGCTGGAAAAAGGCGCGCTGTATGCCGGCTTGCGTGCCGGCGGCATCGCTGTGATTAATGCCGACGATGAATTCGCACCGCTGTGGCGCGAAATGGCCGGCCGCCATGAGCAGCGCAGCTTCGGCCTGGGCGCATCGGCCGACTTTCATCCGGCCGCGGATTCGATGCGACCGCTTGCCGGAGGTGCGTGGGAATTCACGCTGCAGGCTCCGGACGGTGCGGCTGCGGTGCGCCTGTCCCTGCCGGGGCGCCACAACGTCATGAATGCACTGGCCGCCGCGGCCGCGGCGCGGGCGGCCGGCGCCAGCCTCGGCGAGATCAGCAATGGATTGGCGCGTGTCCCGCAGACCCACGGCCGCCTGATTGTGTTGTCCGGTTTGCACGGCTGCCGCCTGATTGACGATAGCTACAACGCCAATCCCGTATCACTCAGGGCCGCAATGGAGTTTGCACTGAGCCTCGGTGATCCGGTGTGGCTGGTGTTGGGCGACATGGGCGAACTCGGCGCGGACGCATCCGTGCTGCATGCCGAGTGCGGTGACCTGGCGCGGCGCCTCGGCGTACTGCGCCTGTGGACCTGCGGCAGCCTGAGCCGCCAGGCGAGCGGAAAATTCGGCACCGGCGCCGAACACTTTGACGACTGCGAGGCGCTCGTCACCGCACTGCGCGGCACGCTGCGCTCCGGCATCACCGTGCTCATCAAGGGTTCACGCGCCATGCGCATGGAGCGCGTGGTTGAGGCGCTGCGTGCATCCCCGGCGCTCGCGGGCGCCGCAGGCGGAGGCTGACATCCATGCTGCTGATGCTCACTGAATACCTGACGCGCTATCACTCAGTATTCAATGTGTTTTCCTATCTCACCTTTCGCGCCATCCTGGGCGTGCTTACCGCGCTGGTGCTGTCGTTTGTCACCGGCCCGGCCATGATCCGGCGCCTGAGCCTGCGCCAGATCGGCCAGCAGGTACGCGACGACGGGCCGCAATCGCACCTCACGAAAACCGGCACGCCGACCATGGGCGGTACGCTGATCCTGGTCACCATCATCATCACCGCGCTGTTGTGGTCGGATCTGCACAATCGCTACGTGTGGATCCTGATCGGCGTGACCGTGGGCTTCGGCCTGATCGGTTTTGCCGATGATTACAGGAAGCTGGTGCTGCGCGACACGCGCGGTCTGAAGCCGGCGCTCAAATTCCTGCTGCAGTCGTTGCTGGGACTGGCGGCCGCGGTGGCGCTGTATCTCGGGCATCGCAATGTAGCCGAAATTGCCTATATCGTGCCGCTGCTCAAGCATGTGTCGGTGAGCTTCGGGGGATTCTTCATCCTGATTACCTGGTTCGTGGTCGTCGGCATGAGCAATGCGGTGAATCTCACCGACGGGCTCGACGGCCTGGCCATCATGCCGGTGGTGCTGGTGGCCGGCGCGCTCGGAATCTTCGGCTATGCCGCCGGCAATTTCGTGTTCGCACATTACCTCACGATTCCATTTCTGCCGGGAGCCGGCGAAGTGGTGGTGTACTGCGGCGCCCTGGTGGGCGCGGGCCTCGGATTCCTGTGGTTCAACGCCTATCCCGCGCAGGTGTTCATGGGTGACGTGGGCGCGCTGGCCCTGGGTGCGGCGCTCGGCACGTTGGGCGTGATCGTGCGTCAGGAAATCGTGTTGTTCATCATGGGCGGCGTATTTGTCATGGAGACCGCCTCGGTGATCCTCCAGGTCGGCTCCTTCAAGCTCACCGGCAAACGCGTTTTCCGCATGGCACCGTTGCACCATCACTTCGAGCTCAAAGGCTGGCCGGAACCGCGCGTGATCGTGCGCTTCTGGGTGCTGACCGTGATCCTGGTGCTCATCGGTCTGTCCACCCTCAAGGTGCGTTAGGGAGCCGCGCATGCACACGCCGCAAGCTCACAGCAAGACTTTGGTCGTGGGGCTCGGCCGGACCGGGTTGTCCTGCGCACGCTTTCTGGCCGCGCGCGGCGCGGAAGTGGCGGTCACCGACAGCCGGGTGCGGCCTCCGGCGCTGGCGCAACTGCGCGAACTGGTGCCGCAGGCGGCGGTGTTCGTGGGCGGATATTCCGAACAAGCGCTGGCCGGAGCTGAACAGGTGCTGGTGTCGCCGGGGGTGGCGGCACACGTGCCGTTTCTCGAAGCCGCACGCGCCCGCGGCCTGCCGGTGTTCGGGGATATCGAGTTGTTTGCGCGCTCGGTACGGGCCCCGGTGGTAGGCATCACCGGCTCCAACGGCAAGAGCACCGTGACCACGCTCGTGGGCCGGATGGCGCAGCGCGCCGGGATCGAGGCACGCGTCGGCGGCAATCTGGGTACGCCCGCGCTGGATCTGATCGGCGCCAGCGAGCCCGCGCTGTATGTGCTGGAGCTTTCGAGTTTCCAGCTGGAAGTCACCGATTCACTGCACTGCGCGGCAGCCACGGTGCTGAACGTGTCGCCGGATCACATGGACCGCTACGCGAGTGTGGCGGACTACGCCGCTGCCAAGGCGCGCATCTTTCGGCATTGCGGCACTGCAGTGGTCAACCGCGAAGACGCGCAGGTGCGCCGCATGCTGCCGGCGGGACAAAAGCAAATCAGCTTTGGCCTGGACGCACCTCCGGACGCGAATTACGGAGTGCTCGGGCACGGCGGCGCAAGCTGGCTGGCGCGCGGCGTGGAAAGCTTGCTTGCCGTCTCCGAACTGCGCATCCGCGGTGCGCACAATGTCGCCAACGCGCTCGCGGCCCTTGCTCTCGGTGAAGCCGTGGGTCTGCCGCGGCCGGCGACGCTGGCGGCACTCCGGGAGTTCCCGGGCCTGCCGCATCGCATGCAGTACCTCGGTACGCGACGCGGGGTCGAGTACTACGACGATTCCAAGGGCACCAACGTGGGCGCGACGCTGGCCGCGGTGGCCGGCGTCAGCCAGCCGCTGGTGCTGATCGCGGGCGGTGACGGCAAGCATCAGGACTTCGTACCCTTGGCGCAGGCGCTGGTTGGCAAGGCACGGGCGGTGGTGCTGCTCGGCAAGGATGCGGCGACAATTGAAAAGGCAATCGCCGGGCGCGTGCCGAGCGTGCGTGTCAAGGACATGCGGGCCGCCGTGGCGCAAGCCGCCGCGCGCGCACAGGCGGGCGACTGGGTGCTGCTGTCGCCGGCCTGTTCAAGTCTCGACATGTTCGATAATTTCGAGCACCGCGGCCGCGTGTTTGCCCAGGCGGTGGAGGGGCTGGGCGATGACTGACGCGCGCCCCATTGCCGGCCGCCACACGCTTGCTCCCGATCGAGTGCTGTGGGTAACCGCGGCTCTGGTTCTCGCCCTGGGGCTGGTGATGGTGGCCTCGGCTTCGATCACGCTGGCGGACAAGACCACCGGCAATCCCTTCTATTTCTTCGAGCGCCAGTTTGTCTATGCCGGTATGGGGCTGGTCGTGGCGGGCGTGGTTTATCACGTGCCGCTCAGCTGGTGGTTGCGCGGCAATTTCCCGCTGTTGATGCTGGCGTTGGTGATGCTCGCGGTGGTGCTGATCCCGGGCATCGGCCGGTATGTCAACGGCAGCGTCCGCTGGATTGACCTTGGGCCTTTCCGCCTGCAGGTGTCGGAGCCGGCGCGCCTGCTGATACTCATATATATAGCCGGCTACGTGGTGCGCCGGCAGGCGGAACTCGCGGAGCGCTTCAGCGGCTCGCTCAAGCCCATGCTGTTGGTGGGCCTGGCGGCATTGCTGTTGCTGATGGAGCCGGATTTCGGCGCCGCCATGGTGCTGGTCGTCACCACCATGGCCATGCTGTTCTTCGGCGGCGCGCGTCTGCGCGATTTCACCGGCCTGGCCGTGCTCGGCGTGCTGGGTTTCGTGGCGCTGGCCGTGGCTTCGCCTTACCGGCTGGAACGTCTCACCGGCTTCCTGCATCCCTGGAGCCATCCGTTTGACAGTGGCTTTCAGCTCACCAATTCGCTGATTGCCATCGGGCGCGGCGGTTTCTTCGGCGTGGGACTGGGCGAGAGCGTGCAGAAGCTGTTCTATCTGCCGGAAGCGCACACCGATTTTCTGTTCGCAGTGCTGGCCGAGGAACTCGGTCTGTTGGGTTGTGTGGCGGTGATCGCGCTGTATTTCATTCTCACCTGGCGCGCGGTGGTGATCGCACGCCGGGCAGCGCGTGCCGGCCAGCTGTTCGGTGCGCAGCTCGCCTTCGGTTTGGGCCTGTGGGTCGGCCTGCAGGCGTTCATCAATATCGGAGTGAACATGGGCGCGCTGCCCACCAAGGGACTGACGCTGCCGCTCATGAGTTATGGCGGCAGCAGTCTGATCGTGATCTGCGCCGCCATCGGTTTGATTCTGCGCGTGAACCTGGAGACGCGCTCCAGCCACAATTGGCCGGAACGCGGCGTGGCCACATGAAATGCCGCGCAGCAGAGAGGTTAGTGCGCGCACCAGGGATGGTTCGGTGTGCAGAGTTGGAGACATGAAGGTTTTAATCATGGCTGGAGGTACC
>JAGXAZ010000148.1 GCA_018971365.1 Gammaproteobacteria bacterium
ATATCCCCGGCGCCATCAACATTCCGCGCGGAGTGTTGGAGTTCAGAATAGACAAGTACCCGGATTTGCAGGACCGCAACCGCGAGACCGTAATGCAGTGTCAAGGCGGTGGACGCTCGGCACTCGCGACCGTGGCGATGCAAGATCTCGGCTTCACGCGCGTCGTGAACCTCGCCGGAGGGTTTGGCGCCTGGAGCGCGGCCGGATTGCCCACCGAGCGCTGAATCCATTCATGCGCGTGCACACGCATGCGGCCCGCGCGCCTACGGCGGCCGGCCAGCGTACCTTTCTGTATGCCCTGTTGCTGACCGTCGGCTTCGCCGCGGCGGAAATCATCGCCGGTGTGTGGGCCAATTCCCTGGCGTTGCTGGGTGACGCCGGCCACATGCTGACCGACGGCCTGGCGTTCGGCGTTGCGGCCGTGGCCGCCTGGATTGCACTCAAGCCGGCCTCGGCAAGTCACAGTTACGGCTTGGGCCGCGCCGAAGTCATGGCGGCATTGTTCAACACCCTGTTCATGCTGGTGATCGTGGCCGCGATTGTGGTGGAAGCCGTGCTGCGCTTGCGCCAACCGCCATCGGTGCACGCGCCCGTGGTCATGCTGGTGGGAGCCGTCGGCCTGCTGATCAATTTCGGCATTTACCGCGTGCTGCGGTGCGGCGAGAGCAGCCTCAACATGCGTGCCAGCCTGCTGCACGTCATGGGCGACATGTTGGGATCGCTGGCCGCGTTGGTCAGCGGTGTCGTGATTTTTTTCAGCGGCTGGCTCTACATTGACCCGCTGCTCTCGCTGTTCATCGCCGCGCTGATTCTGATATCCAGCCTGCGGCTGCTGAATGACGCCAGCCGCGTACTCCTCGAAGGCGTGCCGCGCGGACTGGACCTGACGGAGATCGGCCGCAGTATCGCCGGGGTGGCCGGCGTGCGCTCGGTGCACGACCTGCACGTCTGGTCGCTGTCCTCGCGCGAGGTGTCGCTGTCGGCACATATCGTGGTTGACGACATGCGTGCCTGGCAGAAGGTACTGGTGCGCATCCGCGAGCATTTGCAGCAGCATTACGCGATCACCCACGCCACACTCCAGCCGGAACCGGAAGTATTGGCACGCATCCCACTCAAAGACCTGGGCAAGCGCCAGTGAATGGCGGCCCGGCAGGTAGTTTTACTTAATCACGGCTTGCCGTGGATTCCCGCTGATATAGAATGCACACGTCCCTGCTTACGCAGAGACGTTGCTGACAAACATCACCATCTATGGAAGGAGTATCCAATGAAGAAGTTCATGGTTCCCTTGTTTATTGCCCTGTCAGTGGCTGCGTTCGCAGTCGCCTCCAACGTGTCCGCCGCGGAAGGCAAAACCCCGACACCGCAGCAGGAAAAAATGGCGAACTGTGCCCATGCAAACAAAGGCAAGAAAGGCGACGAGTACAAGCGCGGCATGCGCGAATGCCTGCACGCCAAGAGCACAGCAGGGGCCGCGAAAGACGCGGATCCCAAGGCCAGTTCCGAAGAAAAGAAGGCTGAGGGCATGATGACCCCCGCACAGGAGAAAATGAAGGCTTGCAGTGCCCAGGCGAAGGAAAAGCAGCTGAAAGGCAAGACGCGCACGGACTTCATGAGTGAGTGTCTGAAAGGCAGCTGATTCCGTTATGTACTGGCGAACACAAGGGCGCGATGCAAATCGCGCCCTTGTTATTTGCGCTTCGAACGTTCAGGCATTGACCCGGCCCGCTCGCACGTGCAAGGGCCAGTTGACCGTCCGCTGGCTGTCGGGAGCTCCCCAGATGCGGCGTAACGTGTCGCCGAGTTTCACTACTGGATCATGACCGTTGTGCCTGATGTAACGCTGCACCGCAGACCAGGTATTCAGATAGGCAAGGAACTGCGCAAGATCCCACTGCTGGCGCATGCTGAACGCAGGCGGCGTGATTTCCCGGAACGGAAACTCAAGCGTGCGGTAGGCGTCATCAATCAGCCGGCGTTCCGGCGGCCAATACGGGCCCACGGTGCTGTCATAAAAGTCCCGGACCGCAGCATCAATAAACGGCGTGATGCTGCATACGCCGTAACACCAGACAACAATGGCGCCGTCCGACTTGAGCACGCGCTCCAGCTGCGCGTAAAACTCCGGCCGGTCAATCCAATGCAGCGCCTGTGCGACCGTCACCAGATCAACGGACCGCGGGTTCAACTGCGGCGCTTCCGCCGCGGCCACGCGGTACTCCACGCGCGCATGCGGAAAAGCCTTGGCAATCTGCTCCTTGCTGGGATCGGTGGCGATTACCTTTTTGAAGTGCTCCACCAGCCCTAATGCAGCCTGGCCGTTGCCGGTACCGCAGTCCCAGGCGAGATCGTGTTGCGCCGTAAGAGTCGCCAGCCACCGGAACAAATCGACCGGATAGCGCGGCCGCGCATCCGCATAGGCCGCGGCATGCCCGGAAAAATGATCCTTGAACGAGCCCGGTTGCATGTTCAATGCAACGGCCAAAATGCGGTCAGGCTCGGCCTGCTGTACAGGTTCACCGCGAAAATGATGCACATCGCAAGCAGCAAGAGGCAACTGCCGAAGTAAGCCATAAAGCGATGATTGACGTAGTTGTACGTGACATGAATCAGGGAATGGACAACGCGCAAGATCACATAGCACCAAGCCAGCACTACAAGCGCGTAACTCGTCTGATGCGTCACATATACCGAAATGCACACCGCATAGAACAGTACCGGCATCTCGAACAAATTGGAGAAATTTCGGCCCACGACGCGTACGTCGTCCGGAACTTTTTCGGATTCGCCGACTTTGAAATAACCGGCTTTCACGCGTCCGGCAAAACCCGCACTGAAGCGTTTGTATGCCAGCCAGGTCACAATCACGAAAGTCCAGAACACCAGCACCAGCATCGGCGTAAATATCAGCTCCGGTTTCATGCGAACTCCTTGGATGTCAGAGGCGAGGGCACGAGGACTGAAATCATGTTTCAGACGATGGCATAGGCGCGCACCGGAAAGGTCCCGAAGTGCTTGACTTTGACCGGCACGGCGTGAAACCTGAAGCCCCGGTCCGGCAGCATCTCCAGATTGCACAGATGCTCGCAGACGGGAATCTCCGCGCCCAACAGGATGGAATGCACCGGGCGGCGCCCGTCCGCAATGTCGTCGATATTCAGGGAATCAATGCCGACCAGCGCGGCGCTTTTCTCATGGAGCCACTGCGCTGCCGCTTTGGTGAGAAACGGGTGGCCTTCAAAATACTGTTCCGTTCTCCAGTGTCTTGCCCAGCCGGTGTGCACCAGCACCGCCTTGCCTTGCAAATCCGCTCCCTTGAACACGCTCGGCCCGATGGCGCGCATACCGACCGCGGCATGAAATACCAGGCCTTCAAGATTCGCGAGTGACGCCAGCGGCAATTCGGACAAATCCTTACCGTGCGCGTAGCGATGAAACGGCGCGTCCAAGTAGGTGCCGGTATTGGCCACCATCTCGATCTTGCCGATGTGAAAGCTGGTACCGTCACTGTAATGGCTCTGCGATGCTTCCCGCGACAGGTAATCGCAAATCACCGGCGCCGGCAGACCCTTGTAGGTGATCAGGCCATGTTCGACACTGTGACTGAGATCGATCATGCGGGACATCGCATCGTGCACTGATCAGGATTAATCAACATGGAATACGCCGGCCCGGATCATCACGGTTCCCGCTGC
>JAGXAZ010000149.1 GCA_018971365.1 Gammaproteobacteria bacterium
ATCTACCGGAACGAAACTTTTGGGGCGGCAATCATGATGGATATTGCCGTGGATAATAAGGTAGTCGGTCAGACGGCTGCACACACGTACTTTCGGCTAGTCCGCATGTAATAACTTCGCAGGGTGATGCCCATAAGGCTCTGACATTGGATAGGCAGGCCGACCAAATCTATTACGTGTGGCAGGCAGGAAGTAAAAATGGGCTTTTGGCCTGCTAACTCGGCACTGCATTTAGCGGATGCAGCCAAAGGGCAGGCGGGCATGAAAGACTGTGCGCTTGCTGCTGCGAACGCTTTTTGAATTATTGCAGTGACAGCTGTGCAAGTCACGGACAGGGCCGGAATTCTGCAGTAAGACCACAAATCCGCCAAGAATAAGGTTTGTTGTCGCGGCGGTTGGATTTTTACAACCGCCTTTGCAATTCATACAGCAAATCCAGCGCCTGCTTAGGCGTGAGGTTTTCCACATCTAGGTTACGCAGCTCCGCAAGTGCCGGATGTTCAGGCGCAAACAATCCTAATTGCGGCGGCGCAGCGGAAGGTGTTTTATTCCCCCGTTGCTGGGATTCGGCTTCCATGGCGGCGAGCCGGCCTTGAGCTTCGGTAATGACGGCCTTGGGGATCCCGGCGAGCGCTGCTACCTGCAGGCCGTAGCTGCGGTCCGCCGGGCCTTCCTTGACACTGTGCAGGAACACAAGCTCGTGTGCGTGCTCGGTGGCGTCGAGGTGCACGTTGACGCAACCGTCCACCAGTTCCGGCAACGCGGTCAATTCGAAGTAATGGGTGGCGAACAGGGTGAAGGACCGGAGTTCGCGCGCGATGTAACTGGCCGCGGCCCAGGCGAGCGACATGCCGTCGTACGTGGAAGTGCCGCGGCCGATTTCGTCCATGAGCACCAGACTTTGGTCGGTCGCGTTGTTCAAGATGTTCGCGGTCTCGACCATTTCCACCATGAACGTTGAACGTCCGCCGGCCAGATCGTCAGAGGCACCGATGCGCGTGAAGATGCGGTCCAGCGGACCAAGCACGGCTTTTTGCGCGGGTACGAAGCTGCCGATATGGGCCAGGATTACGATGAGCGCCGCCTGGCGCATGTAGGTGGATTTGCCACCCATGTTGGGGCCGGTGATGATGAGCATGCGGCGCGCGTCGTTCAGTTCCAGATCGTTGGGCACGAACGGCGCTTCAATCACCCGTTCCACCACTGGATGCCGCCCGGCCTCGATATGCAGCACGGGTGCATCGGTCAGCTCCGGCGCCGTGAAGTTGAGTGCGTCGGCGCGCTCGGCCAGGTTGGAGAGCACGTCCAGTTCCGCAAGCGCCGCCGCGGTTTTCTGCAAACAACCGAGATGCGCGATCAGCTTGTCCAGCAGTTCTTCGTAGAGGGATTTTTCGCGCGCCAAGGACCGTTCACGCGCCGACAGCACTTTGTCCTCGAAATTCTTGAGTTCCGGTGTGATGTAACGCTCCACGCCCTTGAGCGTCTGGCGACGCAGGTAATCGGCCGGAACCTTGTCTGCCTGGCTGCGCGTTACTTCGATGTAGTACCCATGCACGCGATTGTAATTGACGCGCAGTGTGGAAATGCCAGAACGCTTGCGCTCACGGGTTTCGAGGTCGGTCAGAAATTGATCGGCGTGCTCGCTAAGTCTGCGCAGTTCATCCAGATCCATGTCGTAACCTTCCGCGATCACGCCACCGTCGCGAATCAGAGGCGGAGGATTTTCCGCAACCGCCTTTTTGAGCAGCGCATGAATCTCACTATGCTCACCGACATCCCGTGCGAGTGTGCCAATCAGCGGCGAATCCAGCGGTCTGATTTGCGCTTGCAGTGCCGGCAGTTCTCCGAGGGCGTAGCGCAACTGGACGAGATCGCGCGGGCGAGCTGACTTGAGCGCCACGCGCGCCAGGATGCGCTCCAGGTCGCCGATGCCATTCAGAATTTCGCGCAGCGGTTCATGCCGACGTTCTTCCTGCAGAGCGGCAACGGCGTGGTAGCGCTGACGCAGCAGCACGTGGTCGCGCAGCGGCCGGTTCAGCCAGCGGCGCAGCAGGCGCGCGCCCATGGCCGTGACGGTACGGTCCATGATGCCGACGAGCGTGTGCTCCGGCCGGTCCGCTAAGCTGGTCTCGATTTCAAGGTTGCGGCGCGTGGCCGCATCCAGAATCAGTGCCTCGTCACGGCGTTCCACGCTCAATCCGCTGATATGCGGCAACACGGTGCGCTGCGTCTCCTGCACGTATTGCAGGAGTGCTCCGGCAGCGGCCACGGCCGCGGGCAGCTCCTCGCAGCCGAAGCCCGCGAGGTTGTGGGTCTTGAATTGCGCGGTGAGCAGGCGTGTGGCCGTACCGGTATCGAAATGCCAGGGCGGGCGGCGACGCGCACCGGGCCGTTCCGTTACCGCGCGTGGCAATACGGCATCCTCGTTAAATAGAAGTTCCGCGGGCTTGAGGCGTTCCAGTTCCGCAGTGAGCGCTTCGTCGCCGTCCGTTTCCAGGACTATGAACCGGCCGCTGCCAAGATCCAGTGCCGCCAGACCGTAATGCCTGTCGCGTGCGTGCAAGGCCGCAAGCAGATTGTCGCGGCGCTCTTCCAGCAGCGCATCGTCGGTGACCGTGCCGGGCGTGACAATGCGTACTACCTTGCGTTCCACCGGGCCCTTGGCCAGAGCCGGATCGCCGATCTGCTCGCAGATGGCGACCGACTCACCGAGCTTTACCAGCCTGGCGAGATAGTTGTCGAGCTGGTGATAGGGCACGCCCGCCATGGGGATGGGTGCGCCCGCCGACTGCCCGCGTTGCGTGAGCGTGATGTCCAGCAGCCGCGACGCCTTGCGCGCGTCGTCGTAAAAGAGTTCGTAGAAATCCCCCATGCGGTACAGCACCAGGATGTCCGGATGCTCCGCCTTGACGTGCAGGTACTGGCGCATGACCGGCGTGTGGTCGTTGAAGGCGTCGTCGGGACGATCGTGCATGGCGGTTCCGGTAGAGAGCGGCGATGCTAGAGGCGGTCGCCGGAGATGGCAAGCGGTGCTACGCTGAGCGCATGGTGGAGAGCCGTAACGTCGCTGCTGCTGATGATGCCGCGCTGGAAGCGCTGGCCAGAGAACTCGGCCGGCGCCTGTTGGTGCGCGGCTTGAAGCTGGTCACGGCGGAGTCCTGCACCGGTGGCTGGATTGCCAAGAGCATCACCGATGTCGCGGGAAGTTCCGGGTGGTTCGAGCGCGGGGTCGTGACCTACAGCAACGAGGCCAAGTGCGGCGATCTGGGCGTGGGCGCCGATACGCTGAGCCTGTACGGTGCGGTCTCGGAGCAGGCCGTGCGCGAGATGGCGATGGGTGCAGCGCAGCGTGGCCAAGCGCCGCTCGCGGTTGCGGTCAGCGGCATCGCCGGACCCGATGGCGGCAGCGCCGACAAACCAGTGGGCACGGTATGGGTTGCCTGGCATTGGCCGGACCGGCGCGTGAGCGCGCGGCACTTCAAGTTCGAAGGAGGCCGTGAGGCGGTACGCCGCCAAGCCGTGGCTGCGGCTCTCCAGGGATTGCTGGATGGCCTCGGCGGTTGACGGCCAGCGGCTGTTTTTTGCCCTGTGGCCGGACTATGCCCTGCGTCACATCCTATATAAGGAGACCCGCCATGCGGTGCGCGCCAGCGGCGGCAAGCCGGTACCGGCG
>JAGXAZ010000026.1 GCA_018971365.1 Gammaproteobacteria bacterium
GATCTCGGCAAGAAAGTCGCGCTGGTGGAGCGTTATCAGAGTCTGGGCGGCGTGTGCCTGAACGTCGGCTGCATTCCGTCCAAGGCTCTGTTGCACGCGGCCAAGGTCATCGAGGAAGCGGCTGAAATGTCGGAGCGCGGCATAAGTTTTGGCAAACCGAAGATTGACCCCGGGAAACTCGTCGAATGGAAAAGCCGTGTGGTGGGCAAGCTCACCGGCGGCCTTGCGACCCTCGCGAAGCAGCGTAGGGTGCAGGTAGTGCAGGGCATCGGCAAATTCCTCTCGCCGCATCATCTTGTCATAAATGGCAAGGATGGCAAAAAAGTCTTGCGCTTCGAGCAATGCATCATCGCAGCCGGTTCTCAGGCCGCGAAAATTCCCGGCTTCCCGGACGATCCGCGCATTCTGGATTCCACCTCGGCGCTGGAGCTAGAGGAACTGCCGGAGCGCATGCTGGTGATCGGTGGCGGCATCATCGGTTTGGAAATGGCCTGTGTGTACGAGGCTCTGGGGGTGAAGATCACCGTGGTGGAACTGACTGACACGCTGATCCCGGAAGCCGACCGCGATCTGGTGCGTGTGCTGCAAAAGCGCATCGAGAAGCGCTACGAGAAAATTCTCCTGGGCGTGAAGGTGGCGAAACTCGAAGCCACCAAGACTGGAATCAAGGCAACTTTCGACGGCAAGGATGTTCCGGCACCGCAAACTTACGGCCGTGTGCTGGTGGCAGTGGGCCGCAGGCCGAACGGCAAGCTGATTGACGCAGGCAAGGCCGGAGTCGCGGTGGACGCGCGCGGCTTCATTCCCGTGGATCGCCAGCAACGCACCAACGTGTCGCACATCTTCGCCATCGGCGACATCGCCGGCAATCCGATGCTGGCGCACAAGGCGAGCCACGAAGGCAAGGTGGCGGCGGAAGTCGCGGCCGACATGAAAGTCGCCAACGATGCGCGCGCCATTCCCTCCGTGGCCTACACCGATCCGGAAGTGGCCTGGACGGGTCTCACAGAAAAGCAGGCGAAAGAGCAGGGCATCGAAGTGGGCAAGGGCAGCTTTCCGTGGGCAGCCAGCGGCCGGAATCTGTCACTCGGCCGTGACGACGGCCTGACCAAGCTGCTGTTCGATTCCAAGACCCACCGCGTTCTCGGCGCCGGTATCGTCGGCGTGAACGCGGGCGATCTCATCGCGGAACTCACGCTCGCCATCGAAATGGGTTGCGACGCGGAGGACATCAGCCTGACCATCCATCCGCACCCGACACTTTCCGAAACCGTGATGTTCTCAGCCGAGGCGTTCGGAGGCACGATTACAGATTTGTATGTTCCAAAGAAAGGCTAATTGTTCCCACGGGCAGGTATAACGTGCTTGAAATGCGCCCCAACTGTGAGTGCTGCGACCGGGATCTGCTGCCGGATTCCACCGAGGCCATGATCTGCACCTTCGAGTGCACGTTCTGCCGTGACTGCGTGGACAACCGATTGCACGGTATCTGCCCGAATTGTGGCGGTGGCTTTGTGCCTAGGCCGGTGCGCCCGGCAAAGCTGCTGATGAAATATCCCGCCTCTACGAAGCGCATTCATAATCCGAAGTGCGCAGAACCGGTTACGTCAGGCACAGCGTCGTGACTCCCGCTCCCGTTCTGGAAGGCAACCATGTGCAGCTGGAGCCCTTGTCCATGAATCATCTGGATGCGCTGTGCGCCGTTGGGCTGGAGCCGGAACTGTGGCGCTGGACACCCAATCAGGTGTGCGATCGTGACGAAATGCGAGCTTATGTGGAAGCGGCGCTTGAAGATGAGCGCCGCGGCCAATCACAGCCGTTTGCCACGGTTTTGAAACAAAGCGGTCAAGCGGTGGGCTCCACACGCTATCTCAACATGGACATGAAAAACCGGCGTGTGGAAATTGGGGCGACCTGGGTAGGAAAGCCCTGGCAGCGCACTCCGGTCAATACAGAAGCCAAGTATTTGATGCTTCGCCACGCCTTTGAGATATTGGACTGCGTGCGAGTGGAACTGAAGACCGATGCGCTCAATGAGTGCTCGCGTAGGGCCGTTCTGCGACTCGGCGCGAAAAAAGAGGGTACCCTGCGCCGTCATGTGCTGACTTACACCGGGCGCATGCGGGACACGGTGTATTTCAGTATCCTGAACGGCGAGTGGCCTTCCGTGAAGGCGCGCTTGCAGGAAAAATTAAACTCCAAGCTGCTTCCGGCCGGGGCAACCGCGTGAAAAAACTGCCGGAGATATTCGCGAACAACCGCAGGTGGGCTGAGCAGATCACTCGCGAGCAGGCGGATTTCTTTCCGCGGCTTGCGCGCCAGCAAGCGCCGAAATACCTGTGGATCGGCTGCTCCGACAGCCGCGTGCCGGCCAACCAGATCATGGGCCTGATGCCGGGCGAGGTATTCGTGCACCGCAATATCTCCAATGTGGTGCTGGATACTGACCTGAACTGCATGTCCGTTATTCAGTATGCGGTGGATGTACTCAAAGTAGAGCACGTCATTGTTTGCGGTCATTACGGCTGCGGCGGTGTGGAGGCGGCGTGGCGCGATGCGCATTTGGGCCTGATAGACGACTGGCTCAAGCATGTGCAGGAGGTTGCCAGGCGGCATCGCGGCGAACTCAAGGCGCTCAAACAGGAGCCGCAGCAACTGGCGCGATTGTGCGAATTGAATGTCGCGGAACAGGCCGCTCACGTCTGCCGCACCAAGATTGTGCAGGGAGCATGGGCGCGTGGTCAGCCGCTCACTGTGCACGGTTGGGTGTACAGTTTGCAGGATGGCCTGCTGCGCGATTTGGATGTTACCGTTTCGGGGCCCGACGAATTACCCGGGGGCTGATCGCCGGGGGTGCGCCGCCATTTACCAGAAACGCGGCTGGGCTAGTTTATGCAGACGCGATAACCCATCGGGGCTCTGCACGGACCACCGGCCTCGGTCGTTGCCGCATGCAGACGGAATACGAATTCCACGCTCATGTGTTGCGTCACGGGCTGCCCGTCAACGGTTACCGGTGTGAATCTCCACCTTTGAATGGCGTGCACCGCCGCCTGTCCGAACAGCGGCGACCCGGTGACTTTGGCTACCCGCACGTCCCGGATTTCCGCATCCGGTGTAAGCGTAAATTCGATCGTGGCCGCACCTTCAACACCGCGCTCCTGAGCGAAGTTGGGGTATTGGGGAGCGTAACTTGACATCACGTTACCACCCCGGCGCGTCGGCACCAGAGCCTGAGGAATGGGCGTGGCGGCTTGCGGCTGTACCGCAGCCGGCGCGTGCAGAGCCGCCAGTGGCACAAGCACTGCGGTGCGCTGTGCCGCCATGTCGGCGGACAGGCTTACGCGTCTAGATTCGGTCCGGATTGCAGGTGCCTGTTGGATGCGCGTGGGCTGCACATTGACAAACTGGTTTGAGGGAACCAGCGCACTGTCCAGCGGCTGACCGGCGAAAGAATATCGGGCTCCGGTAGCGCCATGCCACAGCGTGCTGATCTGATGCGACGAAAGGACTCCGCCGGCAAGCAGCAGGCATGCGGCCAGCAATACCGGACCCCATGCAGCCGGCATACTGGTGGATGACTGTCCCAGCAAGCGATGGATACGGTCGAGCACCTGTCCGCCATTCGCGCCCAGCATCAGGGCACTGCGCGGATGGCGCAGGCCTTCCAGTTCGGTGAGCGCCCGGGCATAGTCGAGCGCATCGCCATGCAGGGCCACGACCAGGTCGTCACAGCATTGCTCGCGTTCAACGCGCGCCTGGTTCGAAACCCAGCGTACTACCGGGTGATAGAAAAGCAGGGTTTCCACGACAATCTGCAGCAGGTTCCACAGATAGTCAAAGCGGCGTACGTGTGCCAATTCATGCGCCAGGATCAGCTCGATCTGCAGCGGCGTAAGCCCGGACATTACCGAAGGCGGCAGCAAAATCACAGGCTTGAGCCAGCCGATGACGGACGGCACCAGAATTCGAGTGGATACTGCGAGGCGCACCGCTTGGCGGATACCCAGCCGCAGGCTCAATTCCCTGACGATGTTGTCCCACTGCGGCAACGGCGGAAAATCTGCCGTACGCCGCAGTTGATGCGCGCGTTGCCAGCCATGTCCGATGCGCAAGGTCATGATCAGCACGCCCAAGAACCACAGCAGCACCGCCCACGACAACCAGGGATTCAGCCACACGTGCAGGTTATTGAGCCACGGCAGAAATAAGGCTGCACTCGAGTCCGCATTCGCAGCCGTCACCACTGTGAGACTGGGCCATGCCGCGGTGGCATTGGCGCTCGTGGTGGGCTGATAGAGATGGATGAAAGTGACAATCGGCAGCAGCGTCAAGGTCATGAGCGTAAGCATCGCCAGGTCGTAGCGGGTGCGGGGCGATTTATTGCGCAGCCAATGACGCAGGAGAGCATAGAGCAGACCGGTGGCCGCCCCCTGCCAGAGAAAATGTACCAGTGTCCAGCCCAGAGTCGAGACCAGCGTGGAATCCAGAAGAGAGGTCAGCGCACTCATTTGCGTTTGCCCTCCAATTCATCCAGACGTGTACGGATCTTGTTGATCTCGCTCAGACTGGCGGGTTGTGCGGAACCCAGGGCCTGCATTACCAATTCGGTGGTGGATCCCCCGAACACGCGATGCAGCAGTTTGGTGAGAATCTGGCGCTGGGTCTGATTGCGGCTCAATGCCGGCTTGTAGACGTGGGCGCGCTCGGAGTCGTCGCGCATGACCAGACCTTTCTGATACATGATCTGCAGCATGCTGAGCACGGTGGTGTAGGCCAATTCGTCGTGCTCCAGCAGCGCGGCATGCACGTGGCGTACCGTGCTCGGTCCCAGTTGCCACAGTACGTTCAGGATGTCGAGCTCGCTCTGCGTGGGCTCGGGGACATTATTTGCCGTTACCGATTTTGGTGGCGACACGCGCACTCCTCATGTTCGAAATTGGGGCTGGCATTCCCAAACCGGTTTGAGTATAGTATTTCTCTACTAGTTTCATAGTATGAATTTTTGATGCCGGGCTTGCAAATGCCGGCATTTTCTATATACTAGTAACCTAGTACTTGTTGTGTCGTATGGATTTCAGGAGCCCTTTTATGCACAAACTCATGCTCGTTGGCGGAACGGCCCTGTTGATGGCAGCCTGCGCCAGCGTACCGACGACCGGGTCCAAAACCGCAATGGCCACGCAGCAGGAGGCGGTGGCGGTCACCCGTGGAACCCCTGAAACCGGAAAAGACCAACTCATCTGCACCGACAGCTATCCTCTCGGATCCCATATTCCCCAGCGCATCTGCCTGACGAAGGAGCAGATGGCTGCCCGCCAGAAGGCCGCTCAGGAGGCGATGCGCAATGGCCAATTGGAAGGCCGGCCTGGGGCGTGTAATCCCACTTGTCTTTGATTAGGGGTCCGCAGCCCTTGGTAATGTGCTGTCTTGCGGCGAATTTGCCCGCATCAAGGGACGACGGAAATCGCGGCGGCGAATTGTAAGCAGCAATTCTTGTGGCGGCTAGAGATTCAGCGGAGACTGTGGCTGCTTGTTAGCTGGCTGCCCGCGTGTAGCTGCCGCGAGACCGCAAGAATTTCCGACAATGGAAAGCTTCGACCGTTACGCATGCCGTGCCGGCAATCGATAAGCACGGATACTGTTTCCCCACGTTTATAAACGGCCGGTTACAATACCGGCCATTCTTTTTCGGGAGCTGCCGTGCCTACTCGCTTCCGCGACATCGAATTGCACGCGCCGACCGGCCCCAAGCTGAGCTGCAAGGGTTGGCCCCAGGAGGCCGCCCTGCGCATGCTGCACAACAATCTCGACCCCACGGTAGGAGAAAATCCCAAAGAGCTGGTGGTGTACGGCGGCATCGGCCGGGCCGCACGCGACTGGGAAAGCTTCGACAAGATCGTCGAGACGCTCAGGCGCCTAGAGAACGACGAAACCCTGCTGATCCAGTCCGGTAAACCGGTGGGCGTGTTCAATACCCACGAGTTCGCGCCGCGCGTGCTCATCGCCAACTCCAACCTGGTCGGCAAATGGGCCACCTGGGAGCATTTTTTCGAACTGGACCGCAAGGGCCTCATAATGTTCGGCCAGATGACGGCCGGCTCCTGGATTTACATCGGTTCCCAAGGCATCGTGCAGGGCACCTACGAAACCTTTGCGGAATCGGTGCGTCAGCATTACAGGGGCGATCCCAAAGGCAAGTGGCTGCTGACGGGCGGCCTGGGCGGCATGGGCGGCGCCCAGCCCCTGGCTGCGGTGTTTGCGGGCCTGTGCTGTCTCGCCGTGGAAGTGGACGAGAAGCGCATAGACAAGCGGCTTGAAAGCGGCTATCTCGACCACAAGGCCCGGACACTCAAGGAAGCGCTCGGCCTTGTCAAAGACGCAGCGGCCAAAGGGCAGGCGATCTCCGTCGGCTTGCTGGGCAATGCTGCGGAAATATTCGAGGAGATCCTCAAGGGCCGCGAGCATCCGCACCTCGTCACCGATCAGACCTCCGCCCACGATCCGCTGAACGGCTACATTCCAGTTGGGCTTTCGCTGGCGCAGGCCGCAGCGCTGCGCAAGAGCGATCCCGCCAGATACGTGCAACTCGCCAAGCAATCCATGGCACGGCAGGTGCGCGCTATGCTGGGCTTGCAGGCCAAGGGAATTCCCACCTTCGATTACGGCAACAACATTCGCGCCATGGCCCAGGATGCGGGCGTCGCCAACGCCTTCGACTTCAAGGGCTTCGTGCCGCTCTACGTCCGCCCGCTTTTCTGCGAAGGTATGGGCCCATTCCGCTGGGCGGCGCTTTCCGGTGATCCCGAGGACATATATAAGACCGACGCCAAAGCCAAGGAGCTGTTCCCCGACAAACTACACCTGCACCGCTGGCTGGACATGGCGCGCAAGCGCATCCACTTCCAGGGTCTGCCGGCGCGCATTTGCTGGCTGGGCTACAAGGAACGCCACAAACTGGGCCTGGCCTTCAATGACATGGTGCGCAAGGGGGAATTGCAGGCACCCATCGTCATCGGACGCGACCATCTGGATGCAGGCTCGGTGGCCTCGCCCAACCGCGAAACCGAGAGCATGCACGACGGCTCGGACGCCGTGGCTGACTGGCCGATATTGAATGCGCTTTTGAACACTGCGAGCGGCGCCTCCTGGGTGAGCTTTCATCACGGTGGCGGCGTGGGCATCGGCTATGCGCTGCACGCGGGCGTAGTGATCGTCGCCGACGGCAGCGAGCGCGCGGAGCGCGCGCTCCGGCTGGTGCTTACCAACGACCCCGGCACCGGCGTCATGCGGCATGCGGATGCCGGATACGAGAAAGCCCTGCAGGTTGCGCGCGAGCGCGGCCTGGATCTGCCCATGTTCGGCACGCGTTGAAGTCCGGTTCCGCCGCCAGGCGTGTACATTAGTGCCATGCTCATGGACCTCAACGCCGACGTAGGCGAGGGCTGCGGCGACGATGCCGCGCTTATGCCGCTGCTCACCAGCGCCAGCATTGCCTGCGGCGCGCACGCAGGCGATGCCGCCAGCATGCAGCGCACCGTGGCCTTGGCGCTGGAACACGATGTCGCGGTCGGCGCACATGTCTCGTATCCCGATCGTGAACATTTCGGCCGTCGCGAACTTGCGCTGCCACCCGCGCAACTCAGCGCGGAAGTTCTGGACCAACTGCACACCCTGAGTGACATCGCCCAAGCTGCCGGTACGCGCGTGCGCTACGTGAAGGCGCACGGCGCGCTCTACAACCGCATGGCCCGGGATGAGGAAACCGCCGCAGCGGTGATCAGCGCCGTACGGAGTTTCGATAGCGCATTGCCTATTCTTACCCTGCCGGAGAGTGCGGCTGAAACCGTGGCGCGCCGACTCGGTACGCCGGCCGTGGCGGAAGCTTTTGCCGACCGCGCCTATACCGCAGACGGCCGGCTGGTTTCCCGTGAGCAGGCCGGTGCGGTCATCACGGATGAGGAAACCGTCGCGCAGCGCGCTGCGGAAATTGCCTGCGCGCACCGCGTGCAGAGCATTGACGGGCACAACGTGGGTATCCGCGCGCGCTCGCTGTGCGTGCACGGCGACACGCCGGGCGCGGTAGCACTGGCGCGGGCGCTGCGTGCGGCGCTGGAGCAGGCCGGCGTGGAACTGCGCGCCTTCGCATGAACCTCCGTTTCGTTGGCGATTCCGCGGTGTTGATTGAGTTGCGGGACAGTGTCGCCGCCCAGCAGCTGCGCCGCGTAATGCTGGCGGAGCATATTGCCGGCGTGCGCGAGCTGGTGCCGGGCTACGACACGCTGCTGGTCGAGTTCGATCCCCTGGTGTTGGATGCGGACAAGATGGTGTCCCGGCTGCCGAAACTCATGGAACGTCCGCCGCGCGCCTCGCAAGGACGCGAGCATCAGATCGAGGTGCATTATGACGGCGCAGATCTCGAAGAAGTGGCGCACCTCACGGGACTCGAAACCATCGAGGTGATTCGGCGACACGGCGCACCGTGCTACAGCGTGGCATTTCTCGGCTTCGCTCCCGGCTTCCCCTATCTCGTCGGCCTGGATCGCGCGCTGCGCGTGACGCGCCTGAAATCGCCGCGTACGCGCGTGCCTGCGGGCAGCGTCGCCATTGCCGGGGAATTCACCGGCATTTACCCGCAAGCCACGCCCGGCGGCTGGCGGGTGCTCGGCCACACCGATGCGATACTGTTCGATGCCGCGCGCGCAGAGCCGGCACTGCTGCTGCCGGGCGACAAGGTCCGCTTTCGGTCGTTACCGTGATTGCGGTCCTGGAACCTGGACGCTTTACCAGCCTGCAGGACGGCGGGCGCATAGGGTTTGCGCATTTGGGCGTTCCACGCGCGGGTGCCGCCGACACGCTCAGCCTGCGCCAGGCGAATTTGCTGGTGGGTAATCCCGAATTTGCTCCCGCGCTGGAAATGGCTTTGAGCGGACCGGTGTTGCGTTTCGACGTGGACGCGGTCATCGCGCTCGCCGGCGGACAACTGGATGCAAGTCTGGACGACGAGCCTTTGGCCATGTATCAGAGTGTCGCAGTGCGCGCCGGCCGGATCCTGCACTGTGGTGCGCTGCGCACCGGTGTGCGCGCGTATCTGGCCGCCGCGGGCGGGTTTTCCGCGCCGCCGGTTTTGGGCAGCATCGCCAGCGATACGCTTGCCGGTATCGGCCCGGCCGTATTGCGGGGCGGAGAAAGCCTGAGCATCAGAACGCAGCGCCTGCAGCAGGGCTGGTATTGGCGCGCGCCGCCGGACTTCGGCGCTTGCCCGGTTCTTCGGGTTCTGGCCGGCCCGCATGCCGAATGGTTCCCCGCCGGCGCACTCGAGGAATTTCTCGGCGCGGAGCACGAGGTGCACAGCGACAGCGACCGCAGCGGTCTGCGGCTGGCGGGTGCGCGCGTGACGCGCAGCCGCCAGCCGGAACTGCGGTCGCAGGGCATGGTGAGCGGCGCAGTGCAGGTACCGGGCGACGGTCATCCCATCGTTTTGTTGTGCAATCACGGTACCACCGGCGGCTATCCAGTAATTGTGGTGGTGATCGCCGCGGACCTGCCGCGTCTCGGCCAGTTGCGACCCGGCGCCATGCTACGTTTTGAAATGGTGAGCCGCGAGCAGGCCATGGCCGCGCTGCGCGTCGCGGCTGAGGATTTGCGCAATGGCCTGGTCTCCGCGGACTCCGGCCTCCTGGCGGCACGCAGTCTGATGACGCTCGCCAAGTCGCATCCGGAATTGCGCGCCGCCAACCTGCAGGTGGACGGCCGGCGCGTTCGTCTGCGCCGCTGAGCTTGAATTTTGCCCGGGTTTCGGCTTCCATGATCCCCATGCGTGTTCTAGTACGGATCGTTTTGATAACCGGCCTGCTTACGGTCGCACTCGCGGCTTGCGCGCCTTGGCCGGAACGGCCGTCCGCGCAGGCGGCGTATTCATCGCCCGAAACCGCGCGCGCGCAGGAAATCTTGCAACTCGCGAGCCGGGAACTCGGCGCGCCGTATGTGTACGGCGGCGATACGCCGCGCGGCTTCGATTGCAGCGGACTCGTGTATTACGTGTTCCGGCACGCGGGCATCGGCGTGCCGCGCACCGCCAACCAGCAGTTGTACGCCTCGCATCCTGTGAGTCTGCGGAATTTACAGCCGGGCGACCTGGTGTTTTTCCAGATCGTCGGCAATATCCAGATGCACGTCGGCATCTACTTCGGCAACGGCGTGTTCATCCATGCGCCGGAAACCGGCCAGCCGGTATCCTATGCGCGGCTGGACGATCGCTACTGGAAATCGCGCTTCGTGGGCGGCGGCCGGTTTTGAGCGCTTGCAACCCGCGCACTCGTCGCCGCAGCGCGCGCTGCGGTAAAATTCAGCGCACCGCAGTGATCCCGGCTGCGATGCGGCCCGGGCGAGGGGTGGGGAAGTGAGGCTGGCTTTTACCGCGCAACGTTATGCGCACTTCCTCAACCCTCAATCCTCATTTCCCTGCCGCATCTTTCCAGCCACACCGTGATATCCCACCGTCATCATTATGTTCCGGCTGCGCCTGGCGCTCGCTGATCTGCAGCCTGCCACGCGCCGCCTGTTGGCGGCACGCGCGGTGCGCAGCGTAGCCCAAGGTGCGCTGGTGGTGGATCTGGCGCTGTACATGCATGCCCTGCATTGGAGCGGGCTTGAAATCGGCCTGACCCTGATGGCCGGAGGGCTGGTGGCCGCGGCCTTCAGCATGCTGATCGGTGTCGTCAGCGATCGTCTGCAACGCAAGCCGTTTCTGCTTTGCAATGAAGGCGTGACGGTCCTGTGCGGGCTCGCACCGCTGTTGAGCGCCAGTCCGGCGCTGCTCGCCGCGGCGGTGATTGTCGGGGGATTCGGCCGCGGCCGTGCAGGATCGGCCGGGCCGTTTGCACCCGCCGAACAGGCATGGCTGGCAGAAGTCGTACCTCCCGAACAGCGCGGCTGGATATACAGCCTGAATTCGGCATTGGGATTTTTCGGCATGGCCTTGGGCGCATTGCTTGCGATCATTCCGTCATTCCTGATTTCCGGATGGGGAGCGCATTTTGCGTACAGCCCGATTTTCATGGTGATCGCGCTGGGCGGGATCGTGAATCTGTGGTTGCTGGCCGGTGCTCCGGAGCAACATGTGGCTCCGCGGATCTTGGCCGCATCGCGGACCACGCCCGGCAATGTCGAAGTCCGGCGCTTTGAGAATCACATTCTCTTGCGGCTGTTTCAGTTGAATACACTGAATGGCCTGTCCATCGGATTGACCAGCACGCTGATCGCCTACTGGTTCGCGCTGCGCTACCACATCGGACCCGGGGAGATCGCCCCGCTGATGGCGCTGACTTTCCTGCTGGCCGGACTGAGTGCTATTGTCACCGGCCGCATCACTGTGCGGCACGGGCTGGTGAGTTCAGTGATCTGGTCGCGCGGCATTGGAGCCGTGTTGCTCGGCGTCCTGCCGCTGATGCCGTGGTTCTGGCTGGCAGCGGTGGTTTACATGTTGCGGCTGGCGACCAGCGGTGCGTCAGTGGGCGCACGCCAAGCGCAAGTGATGGTGCTGGTGCGCGATGAGCGCCGCGGTCTGGCAGCCAGCGTCAATGCGGCTTCATTCCAGGTGCCGCAGTCCATAGGCCCGGGTGTTGCGGGGCCGATGATTGCCGCCGGCATGTTTCTCACGCCGTTCTACGTGGCCGCAGCGCTGCAGGTGTTGTACGTAATCGGATACGGCCGCGTGTTCCGCCGCTATGCACACGCCGGCGGGATGCCCTCAGATCGCTGAACGCTCTGTTCGCGCAATGCTCTGTGCGCAGGGATCAGGTATTGGGACTGGTCAGCACCACCCGGAACGTAGTTTGTGCCGCCACCGGTACGCTGCCGGTAAAAGTAAAGGTGATGTTGTCGGCGGTGCCGGGGTTGTCCAGCGCGGCTTCACAGGTAAACGCCAGGGTGTAGGTGCCGGCCGGCAGAAATGCGCCGGTGAACACGTAGTCGCCAGTATTGTTGTTCAGGATTACGGCCTGCTCCGTCACCGGTTGCGTGACTGGCGGTGCATAGTTGTCGATGTCCGTGGGTGTCGCGTTGGCACCGGCAAAGATATACACGGCCGGCGTGCATCCCGGCGTGATCAATGAATTGGGCACGATTCCGATCAGGTTGCCGGAATCCAGGATTGCAGCCATGCGACCTTCCGGTTGAAGCAGATATTGCGTACCACCGGGCGTGGCCGGTGGCAGTACGGACTTGCGTGCGTCGAAATCAATTACGTAAGCACCGTTTTCGTTGCTGCTGACGGTGAACGGTGTGTTGACGGACAGCTCGGCGGTGTTCGCGCATGGCAGTCCACACGATGTGGGATTCACGGGCTGCAGCGGCACCAGCGGATACTGATTGCCGTCATTCAGGACGATATAGGAATCCGTAACACTCGGGTCTGCGCTGACGAACACATTCAGACCGATGTACTGCCCCGGCGGCAGACTCCAGTCGTTTACCAGCGGAGTGGACACGCCCTGCTGCAATTGCAGCAAGTCAATCTGCTGTGGCTGCGGAAGGGTATAGGTAATCGGGCTGCCGTTTTGCGGTATCGCCTGGATGGCGGTGATATCCACTACCACGTTGGTCGCGCCGTCCACCGGCGCATCTGTCAGCGAAAGGCTGAGCAGGCCGTTATCGGAGGAAGAATTGCAGCCGGCGACCAACGACAGGAATGACAGCAGCAGAAGGATCGGGACATATCGCAACATACGACACCTCCCCAAGTCAGGGAGACAGCTTGCAACGTGGACAAAGTATAGCTCATCCGCATCACGCTGGACTTGAGCGTCACGCCTACTGCAGATTGATGAAGGTGGTATTGCCTGCGGCCACAGTGGTGGTCGTGATGGCGAGGAATTGAATGTTGTCGGTCTTGGTCGGGTCGTCCAGGTTGGCCTGGCAGGTGAAAGCGGCCGTGTATTGGCCGGGCGGCAGGAAACCCACACTGAACGCGAATTGGGAAATGGTGCCGTTGACTCCCACCAGCGCGCTGCTGATTGGCTGCACGCTGCCGGCCGGGGCGTTGATGTTCACGTCCGCGGGAGTCACATTGCCGCTGTATACATACACAGCCGGGTTGCAACCCGAGCTGACCAGAGTGTTGGCCACTGTGCCGGAGATGAGGCCGTAATCATTGTTGCTGACGGCGCGCAGGGATGGCACCAGCAGATACTGATTGGGATTGGAAGGATCCTGAATGACGGATTTGCGCAAATCCAGGTCGAGCGTGTAATTAGCAGTGATGTTCTGGAAAACGATGAAGTTCACCGGTACCGTGTACGATATCGGTTGACCCGCGGGGATTATCAGCGGATAGGTATTGCCGTTGCCAATCAGCGTGATATTGGAATCGAGCGTACCGGGAGCGGCGTCAAAGTACAGGGTAATGGAAGTGTAATGTCCAGCCGGCAAGTTGGCGCTGATCAGGAACTGCGAAAGTCCGCCTTGAAGCTGGTAGAAATTAATTGCCGTGGATACCGGAAACGGGAAGTACTGTGTGCCTTGGTCTCCCGTCACTGCAACTTCAGTAAGCGACACGATCACACTTCTGGCATTGTCTATGGGTGCATCCGCCACGTAAATGTTCAGATTGTTGTTGTTGCCACCACTGCCACCGCAGCTGGTGAGCAGCAGCAACGCGCACAGGACGGCAGCGGACCGCGTAATCAGTCTGGACATCGGGACTCCGGATCGGGCTTGGTAACGATGACGGCCGCCAGCGGGCAGCAGGCTCGCAGATGCGCAGTTTACAGTCTGGTGCGCGCCCCTCATAGGGGGAGGCCGGATCGGGGAACCGCGGGTGAAAAAAAGAGGGGCCTCTCGTCAAAGGGGGAAAACGAGAGGCCCCGGACTTCCCCACGTTGCGCGGGGCCGTCATAACCATGCTTTCCTGCCGATGGCCTCGGCCATCGTTCGAGAGTCCGGTTGGGACGCGCCGTGATTATAGCCAAAAGTTGAAAAATATGTCGTCTGTGTGACATATCGGTATTGCAGAAAATTGGCGCGGACAGCGGGGAACCCTGATACCCGGTTTGGGTCAGGCCAGCAGTGACTGGTTTGCCTCCGGCGGCAGGCACCCCATCAGCAGGCCCCGGCTCAACTGGGCGGCAAGCTGGCCGATGTCTCTGTCGAGGCGGCGGTCACCGGTATGCGCAGCCGTGATTCCGCGAATATGGGCCAAGGCCTTTTCCAGTCCGGGCGTGCTGCGCAATGGTCGCTGGGCTTCGATGGCCGCAACCGCCGCCAAGGCTTCGATGGACAGGATGCGATGCAGGTTTTCCAGGATTTGCAGCAGCTTGACGCCGGCCCAAGGCGCCATACTCACGTGGTCCTCCTGGCCCGCTGAGGTCGGGATGGTGTCCACGGACGCCGGATGCGCCAGCGTCTTGTTCTCCGAGGCCAGAGCCGCGGCGGTCACGTGTGCCAGCATGAAGCCGGACTCCACCCCCGGCGCGCGCGCCAGGAACATCTCCAGGCGCGGATTGATCTTGCGCAGCATCAGGTCGGTACGCCGCTCCGACATGTTGCCCAATTCAGTGGCGGCAATCGCCATGAAATCCGCGACGAAGGCCAGCGGCTCGGCGTGGAAGTTTCCGCCCGAAAGCACGTCATCGCCGAAAATCAGGGGGTTATCCGAGACGCTGTTGCATTCTCTGGCCAGCACGCCGGCGACGTGGGCGAGCGTGTCGCAGACCGCGCCGAATACCTGGGGCATGCAGCGCACGGCATAGGGGTCCTGCACCCGGTCGCAGCCCTGATGCGACTGCCAGATTTCGCTGCCGGTCAGCAGGCTGCGGAACCAATCGGAAACCTGGATCTGGCCCGGCAGATTGCGTACCGCGTGAATGCGGGCATCGAATGGGCTGTAGCTGCCGGCCAGGCCTTCGAGCGTCAGGGCGCCGATCACGATCGCGGACAGCAGGGCGTTGCGCGTCTGCAGCAGACCCTCGATGGCCAGGGCCGCGCTCATCTGCGTGCCATTCAGCAGCGCCAGCCCTTCTTTGGCCTGAAGCTGTATCTGCGTCAAACCCGCAGCATCGAGTACCGCTTTTCCCTCAAGCCGCTGACCTTTGTGCTCAGCCTCGCCCTCGCCAATCAGAGCCAGCGCCAGATGTGCGAGCGGCGCGAGGTCCCCGGAGGCCCCCACCGAACCCTTCGCGGGGATTACCGGCAGCACGTCATGGTTCAGCAGCGACAGCAGCACCTCCACGACTTCCGGGCGGATGCCGGAATTGCCGATGGCCAGGCTGTTGGCCTTGAGCAGCAATATGCGGCGCGTGACCGCAGGCGAAAGCGGTTCGCCCACGCCGCAGGCGTGGCTGCGCACCAGGTTGTACTGCAGCTGCACGAGCTGGTCATCGGAAATATGCTGACGTGCGAGCGCGCCGAAGCCGGTATTGATGCCGTAGCACACGCGCCTGGTGCGTACCACTTCACGCACGACCTCCACGCTCGCCTGCATGCTGCGGCGCGCGCTCTCGGCGAGCGTCACGCGCGTGCGCTGCACTTCGAATTCCGCCAATGCCTTGAGCGTCAAATCATGTCCGGTCAATACCAATGCGTTCATGTCTTCTTCCCCTTGTAAAACACCGCAACCGGTTTCAGGCCGCCGAGCTGATACACCAGGAATTCAGGTGCCGGCATGTCCCAGACGACGAAATCCGCGTGCCTTCCGGGTGCGAGGCAGCCGACGCGCTGTTCGCGTCCCAGCGCCCGTGCCGCGTGCTGCGTGACACCCAGCAGAATCTCGTCGGGCGTCAGGCCGAACAGCAAGGCCGCCATGTGCATGACCGTGAGCAGGCTCGCGATCGGCGAGGTGCCCGGATTGAGATCCGTGGATACGGCCATCGGCACGCGGTGACGCCGGAAAAGCTCGACCGGCGGCTTGCAAGTTGCGCGCAGGAAATAGAACGCGCCCGGCAGCAACACCGCCACGCTGCCGGCGCGCGCCATGGCCTGCACGTCTGCTTCGCTGGCGTGTTCCAGATGATCGCAGGAGAGGGCGCCGAGCGTGGCGGCCGCTTCGGTGGCACCCATGTGGCTGAGCTGGTCGCTGTGAATGCGGCAATGCAGGCCAAGCCGCGAGGCCGCCGTGAACAATTGACGAACCTCGTCGGTTGTGAATGCAAACGACTCCGCGAATATGTCCACGCTCTCCGCAAGTTTCTGCCCGGCCACGGCCGGCAGCATGGCATCGAGGACCTCCTGGAAATATTCCTCGCGGGATTTATCCTGCGGCACCGCGTGCGCACCCAGGAATGTGGCGGCGATGTCCATGTTGAGGTGCAGGCGCAGCCGCTGGATGGCGTGCAGCATCTTGAGTTCCTGCTCAATGCTGAGGCCGTAGCCGCTTTTGATTTCGACGGTGGTCACGCCTTCGGCCGCCAGCGCCTGCAGGCGCGGCAGGGTTTCCTGTACCAGTTGCGCTTCGTCCGCGGCGCGCACCGCGCGCACCGTGGTATGAATGCCGCCGCCGGCACCGGTGATTTCCGCGTAGCTGGCACCGCGCAGTTTGAGCGTGTGTTCCGCGACCCGGTTACCGGCATACAGCGCATGCGTGTGGCAGTCCACAAAACCCGGCAACACAACGCGGTCGCCGGCGTCAAAGACTTCCTTGGCCTCACTGTCGTCGGGCACGCCGAGCGCCGCGATGCGGCTGGCGCTCACCGCCAGAGTGCGGGCCGGTGACAATGCGGCATCCGATTCCATTGGGTAGATGCGTGCGTTCTTGACCAGCAGGTCGTACACCGCGATCTCCTAGCCGCACGCGCGCGAATTTGAGAGCATACGCGTATGCCTACCCGGTTGAGTTTCAATTACCTGCTGACCCCCGATGGTTTGCGTGCCGATCAGACGCTGGTGGTGGACAGCGACGGGATAATCGAAGCCATCGAATCCGGCGGCAAGGGCGCTCACGGATTCTTCGCCGTGCCCGGCATGCCCAATGCCCACAGTCATGCGTTCCAGCGTGCACTCTCGGGTTTTGGCGAACGGGCGCGGGGCCAGGATTCGTTCTGGAGCTGGCGCGAAGCCATGTACCGCCTGGCCGCGCGCATCACGCCCGAGGACCTGCTGGTGATCGCGCGCCAGGCGTTTCGCGAAATGCTGCGCGCCGGGTTCACGAGCGTCGCTGAATTTCATTATCTGCATCATCTGTCCGACGGCCGATCCGGCCCGCAGATGGCACAGGCGGTGATTGAAGCGGCGCGCGCAGCGGGTATTCATCTGGTGTTGTTGCCGGTGTTTTACCAACAGGGCGGATTCAACACGCCGCCGGCTGAGTGCCAGCGGCGTTTCGTGCACGCCAGTATAGAGGACTATTGCCGGCTGTTGCAGGAGTTGCGCGGCGTGCCGCTCGGCATCGCGCCGCATTCGTTGCGCGCGGTGGCGCTGCAGACATTGGCGCAATTGCTGGTCCAGGCCGACGCTGCGATCGGCAGTCGCCGGCCGATCCACATCCACATCAGCGAGCAGCGGCGGGAAGTCGAAGAATGCCAGGCGGCATTCGGCCGCACACCCATAGATCTTCTGGCGCACACGGTGCAACTGGATGCGCGCTGGAACCTGGTGCACGCCACGCACGCCAGCGCGGCCGAACGTGCGCTCATCGTGCAACGCGGTGCCACGGTGGTGCTGTGCCCGCTTACCGAAGCCGGTCTGGGCGACGGCCTGTTCGCGGCGGAGGAATACGCATGTGCGGGCGGGCGCTTCGCCATCGGTTCCGACAGCAACTGCCGGATTGACGCGGTCGAGGAACTGCGGCTTCTGGAATATGGTCAGCGCCTGCGGCGCGAACAGCGTGCACGCCTTGCGAATGCGGACGGTCTCGGCGCGGTGCTCTGGCAACAAGCCTGCCGCGCCGGTGCGCGTGCGCTCGGCGAACCGCTCGGCGAACTCGCGCCCGGCAAGCGCGCCGATCTCGTGGTGCTGGACGAGCAGGCCGCGCCCTGGCTCGGACACGGACCGGATACGCTGCTCGATGCATTGATCGTGGGCGGCAGCCGCGCGGACCTCGCGGCGGTGTACGTGGGCGGCAGGCGCGCTGTGGATCACGGCGCAAGTGCGGGTGAGGACGCCGATGCGCGCGAGTTTGCCGCCACCGTCGCGCGGCTCAATCAGCCATGAACGCTCCGGCTGCACCCTACGAAATACGCACACCCGCGGCGGAAGAAACGCCACTGCTCGTGAGCATCCCGCACACCGGCACCTACGTACCGCCGGAAATCGAAGCGCAGTTCGTGTCCGCCTACATCCGCGGCCTGCCGATGACCGACTGGTATCTGCATCGTCTGTACGATTATCTGCCGGCACTCGGTGCCACCACGATTTACGCC
>JAGXAZ010000150.1 GCA_018971365.1 Gammaproteobacteria bacterium
ATGGCTACACGCCGGTCGGCCCAGCGCTGGAACAGCGCAGCGTGCTGCGGCTGCACCTGCAGATGCGCCGGCGGCCGCCGATCATTGATCTGCCACAGCACGAAAGCGCCCACGCTGTCCATCGCCTGGATGTGGGTCAAATCCCAGTGCACTTCGGGATTGTGGGCGTAAGGCCGCAGCTCGTCGCTGAGCAGATTGGTGCGACGCGCCAGGCCGCGCAGCGTCCACTGGCCGGTGAGTGTCACTCGGGGCGCTTCACCGGCATCGCGCGCGACGCGAAACGCGGGGATTGCGGATTCACTGTTTGCCAAGCGCGTCTCCCGTTGTGGTCGATATCCGGCCTGGTGATTCAGCCGGCGGAGCGGCGCGCCGGCGGATGCGTCATGACGGCCGGTCGCGAGGCCAAGAACACCAAGGCCCGCAAGACCTTGCAGCTCTCATGCCTGATGTTCACGCCACGTCGCACCCGTGCCGAGAAATAATTTCGAGGCGGTGCACAACATTCGATGCTCCGCATTATCATCTAAGCGCCCCTCAGCGGGCCAACTGCCCGCACCGTCACGCGGTGCGGAGCAAACAAAACAAACATCCAGGAGTTCAGCCATGCTCAAGCTTCGTTGGTTACTTGCTGTTTTACTTGGGTTTTTTCTGTCCACCCCGGCATTGGCGTCCCCGCCTTCGGGCATGTGGCAAAACCCGGTGATCAAGGATGCCGGTGCCATGCATCCGCTCCCGAATGCCGCTTTCCAGCCGGATAAGACCGTCATATACAAAGCCCTGTTCAGCATTACCCACGAGAGCAAAACCCCCAGGGAAATCAACGATGGCCTGGATCACGTGGCCCGGGCGGTAAACGTGTTCGTCTCGGCGGGTGTTCCGCTCGATCATCTAAAGTTCGTGGTCATCATCCACGGCGGCGCCACGCCCATTGTGCTGGACAACGCTCACTACAAAAAGCAGTTTGGTGTAGACAACCCCAACCTCAAGGTCCTCAGCGAATTGAAAACTGCCGGGGTGGAGCTTGCAGTATGCGGCCAGGCTGTGGCCGGCGAAGATTACGATTACAGTTGGGTAAATCCGGATGTGAAAATCGCGCTCTCGGCGCTTTCCACCATCATCATCCTGCAACACGACGGCTACGCCCTGATGCCCATGTAGTACAGACGGCACGATGAGACGGACAAGATGCTGCGGCGTTTCCGAACTTATTTGCTATTGAGCGCGGTGTTGCTGGCCGCGCCAGCACTTCTGGCCGCGCCGCCGGATTATCTGCCGCCTTGGAATCCCCCGCCGTCAAACGGTGTGTCGTTCACGGTTCCGGAAATTGACAGCGTTGCGGATTTGCACGGCGATGTGACCGATCCCCAGCTCACGGTATTTTTTGCCGGCAATCAGTTCATGGTGGTGCATGATCTGGTGCGCGCGTTTCAGAAGCAATATCCTAAATACCGGCGTATCTTCGTGGAAACCCTGCCACCCGGTATTCTCGCCGAACAGATCCGCAAGGACGCGCTTATCATGGGTAATCTGCGCATCGCCCTCAAACCGGACATTTACACCGCCGGCCGCGACCGTATTGTGGAATTGCAGCAGCACGAGCACTGGTTCGGCGCCACGGAAGACTACGCCCGCAACCGCCTGGCACTTATGGTGTATCGCGGCAATCCCAAGCACATCACCGGTCTCAAGGATTTGGGGCGTACCGGCGTGCACGTGAGCATGCCGAATCCGAAATGGGAAGGCATTGCACGTGCCATCGAAGCGCTGTATCGCAAAGCCGGTGGTGAGGAACTGGTGCATGAAATCATGGATGCAAAAGTGAAAAACGGCGCAACTTGGTTGACTCAAATTCATCACCGTCAAACGCCGCTGCGCATCCTGCGGAGGGAATCAGATGTGGGCCCGGTATGGTACACCGAGGCCTATTTCCAGGAACACATCCTGCACAACCCGATCAGCACCGTGGAGATCCCATCACAGGACAACATGCAGGTAACCTACACGGCCGGGCTGATGAAGGATGCACCCCATCCCGCGGCCGCGCGCGCATTTCTGCGATTCCTGACCGGGCCAGAAGCGCAGGCGATTTACCGGCATTATGGCTTCATGCCACCGGATTCGCGCCTGTTGGCCCACTGAGCAAGCTCGTGAAGCGCGCGGCCTGGATACTGTTGTTGGCGATACCAGCCGCCGCCTGGTGCAGTCCGGCGCCGTCGCTGGCATCAGCCTGTACTGGCTGTCACGGCCCAGAAGGCGCAGGGAGCGGAATATTTCCGCGCATCGCCGGCCAGCCCGAGGTTTATCTACAGAAGGAGTTGGAGTTTTTCCGCAGCGGCGCGCGTCCCAGCCCCATGATGCAGCGGGTGACAAAAGCACTGAACGATGCGGACATCGCCGCACTGGCGGCGTATTTCAGCAAACTCCATCCACCCTACACATCAGCCGCCGGTGCGCTGTCCGCTGCGCAGAAGATACGCGGGCAGCAACTGGCTACAGTCGGGGATTGGCAACACGGCGTACCCGGATGCGTACGCTGTCATGGTCCGGGGCTGAATGGCGTGGCACCACAAATCCCTGCTTTGGCAGGCCAATCACCCCAATACGTGGTTTCCACGCTTCGGCTTTTTCAGAGCATGAATATGCATGCGCCCCACTACTTTCCAGTCACGATCATGGGCCGTGTAGCCAGGGGATTGAGCGATGCGGATGTACAAGCGGTGACGGGTTACATTGCGCAACTCAAACCGGGCGAGATACCTCAGACATCGCGCCCGCCCCACGACGCAGCTTACAAATTCATTGCTCAATCACCGGACGAATTCAAACCGCCGCCGGAAACGGCCATTCCCGGGGGTCTGGATGGCGAGGAAATCTGGCGTGGACGGCTGATATTCGAGGACACACAACGCTACGCTCGTCAATATACCGGTAACACATTGAACTGCTCGAGTTGCCACCTGGACCGCGGCCGACGCGCCAATTCCGCGCCCATGTGGGCGGCTTACATCGCTTATCCCGAGTACCGCAGCAAAAATCACAAGGTCAATACCCTGGAAGAACGCATCCAGGGCTGTTTCCGCTTCAGCATGAACGGCACGCCGCCCGCGGCAGACAGCCCGACGATGGTGGCGCTGGTGAGTTACTTCCACTGGCTGGCTACCGGCCTGCCGGTGGGCATCACACCCAAGGGTGCGGGTTACCCGAAATTGCCGAGCCCGCACACGTCCCCGAGCATCGAACGCGGAACCGCTGTGTATGCGGCAAACTGCGCCATGTGTCACGGCGCCAACGGTGAAGGGCGTGAGGCACGCGGCACACAGATTTTCCCGCCGCTGTGGGGACCGCACTCCTTCAACTGGGGCGCCGGCATGGAACAGACCAGCACCGCTGCGGCCTTCATCAAGGCCAACATGCCTTACGGCGCCGGTGAAACGCTCTCAGATCAGCAAGCCTGGGATGTAGCCGCGTTCGTCGTCAGTCATCCGCGCCCGCAGGACCCGCGCTTCACCGGCAGCGTGGCAACCACGCGCGCGAAATATCACCGCACCGACAGCTATTACGGCCGCGTGGTCAATGGCAAATTGTTGGGTGCACCCGCAAATTCCGGAGAATGATTACAGGAACCCGACTGAAATCTGCTGGTTGCAACTTGGGGGTTC
>JAGXAZ010000151.1 GCA_018971365.1 Gammaproteobacteria bacterium
CACGTCCTTGAAGTTGCCGATGTCGGGGACTTTGATTTCCACTATGTTGCTCATGAGCTTGCATCTTGTTGTGAGAGCGGCGTTATACGCCGCGATTGCAAAACCATCGCGGCCGGGACGGCCGCTCCTACAGTTATATTCAATCCCAGCCGTTCGCGTTCCTAGGAAATCCGGGACGCTGCACCCGGACCACACAGAAACGTTGACCGCTTGGCGCCTGCATTACCACCCAGGTTTTAATGCGCTGGACCTCTCTCGCGCCCAGGCGTGCCAGACGCGCAACCTCGGCCTCAATATCATCGGTCTCGATGTCGAGATGCACGCGGCTCTCATGTTCCACTTTCTGGATTTCCACGATGGGCTCGTCCGCTGGAGTCTCCAGCATGCGATAGTTGCCCCGGCTGCTCGGATGACGCAGATCCACCGGCCAACCCAGTGCCGCTGCCCAAAACGCCGCGGCCGCATCCGCATCATCGGTCTTGCAATCTATGAGCACGGCACAAAGACGACTGTGATGCATGAATTTTTCTCGATAGTGATGGGAGGAGTAAGGAGTGGGGACTTAAAGGTGATGACCTCATTCCTGTTTTGACGCCTCACGCTGCTCGCCTCACCCCTCACCTTATTTCTAGAGCACCAGATTGCGTGCTTCCGACAGCACCTGGCCCAGAAAGGTGGTGAACCGCGCGGCCATGGCGCCGTCAATCACGCGGTGATCGTAGGACAGCGACAAGGGCAGCATCAGCCGCGGCTGGAATTCCTTGCCATCCCACACCGGTTTCATCTGCGAGCGCGATACGCCGAGTATCGCCACCTCCGGCGCATTCACGATAGGTGTGAACGCAGTGCCGCCGATACCGCCCAGGCTCGAAATACTGAAAGTACCGCCCTGCATTTCGTCAATTTTCAGTTTGCCATCGCGTGCCTTCTGCGCCAGCTCGCCGAGCTCCTTGGCAATCTCGAATACGTTTTTCGTGTCGGCATCGCGTATCACCGGCACCATCAGGCCGTTCGGTGTGTCCGCGGCAAAGCCGATGTGATAATACTTTTTGTACACCAGATTCTCGCCGGCGGGATCGAGTGAACTGTTGGCTTCCGGGAACTGCCTGAGCGTGGCCACGCAGGCCTTGACCAGAAACGCCAGCATCGTGAGCTTGGTGCCGATTTTTTCCGCGTCGGATTTGAGTGCCTTGCGCACGTTATCGAGCTCGGTGATATCGGCTTCGTCGTGCTGGGTGACATGCGGCACGTTGACCCACGCGGCCTGCAAGCGCGGCCCGGAAATCTTCTTGATGCGCGGCAGCGGCTTGATTTCGATTGCGCCGAACTTCGCGAAATCCACCGCCGGCACTTTCGGCAGTCCGCCGCCGACCGCGCTGCCCTGCATGACACCTTTCACGAAGGCTTTCACGTCATCGTGAGTGATGCGTTCCTTGCGGCCGCTGCCCGTGACGCGCGACAGATCCACGCCCAGTTCACGCGCCAGCTTGCGCACCGACGGCCCGGCGTGCGCCTTGCCGAAGCCGGATTCATTGATGGGCGCAGGCGGCAAGACACGTGGCGCTGGCGCCGCCGCTGTCGAGTTTGGCGCGGCCTGCCGGCTGCCGCCCGTGTCAGAGCCGGCCGATCGCGGACCGGGAACCGCAGCAGCCGCCTTGGCTGCCGGTGCCGCGGCGGGCTTGGGCTCTTTGGCTCGGTTTTGATTCTGCCCGGCAGCACTCGGGCGTACACCGGAGATTTCCAAAGTCAGGATCAACGAACCTTCGGAAACCTTGTCGCCCTGCTTGACCTTCATTTCCCTGACGGTTCCCGCCTCGGGCGCCGGCACATCCATCGTGGCCTTGTCGGTTTCCAGCGTAATCAACCCCTGTTCTTTTTCGATCGGGTCACCGGCCTTGACCATCACTTCAATGACGTCCACGTCCTTGAAGTTGCCGATATCGGGAACCTTGACTTCAACAATATTGCTCATGCTCACATTTCTTCTTGTGGGAGCGGCGTTACACGCCGCGATGTCTCCGGGAATCGCGGCTGAAGCCGGTCCTGCAATCCGTTCACACGGCCATGGGATTCGGTTTTTCCGGATTGAGGCTGTATTTGTTTATAGCCTCGGTGACTTTCTTCGCTTCCAACTGGCCTTCATCCGCGAGCGCCTTGAGCGCCGCCAGCACTACGTGGAACCGGTCCACCTCGAAGAAATGGCGCAGACCCTCGCGTGTGTCGCTGCGCCCGAAGCCGTCGGTGCCGAGCACCGCAAAACGCCGCGGCACGTGCTCGCGAATCTGGTCGGCGAACAAGCGCACGTAATCACTGGCCGCGACCACCGGTCCGGGATGCTTTTCGAGTTGCTGGGCGACATAGGGAACGCGGGGATCCTTCCCGGGATTCAGCAGGTTCCAGCGCACGCAATCCTGGCCGTCGCGACGCAACAGTGTGAAGCTGGTGGCGCTCCACACATCCGCGGCCACGTTCCAATCCTTCTCCAGCAGCTCGGCGGCCGCCAAGACTTCACGCAGAATGGTACCGCTGCCCATGAGTTGGACGCGCAGTTTGGCATTGCCACGGCCCGCACGCAGCAAATAAAGGCCGCGGCGAATTCCCTCTTCCACGCCTTTGGGCATGGCCGGCTGCGGGTAATTTTCATTCATCACCGGGAAATAGTAGTAAACGTGTTCCTGCTCCTTGAACATGCGCCGCAAGCCATCCTGAACGATCACGGCGATTTCGTAGGCAAAGCAGGGATCATAGGGAATGCAATTGGGAATATTGGCGGCCATCACCTGGCTATGGCCATCCTGGTGCTGCAGCCCCTCGCCTTCGAGCGTGGTGCGCCCGGCGATACCGCCGACCAGAAAGCCGCGCGCCTGGGAATCCGCCGCAGCCCACGCCAAGTCCATCATGCGATGCCAGCCGAACAGCGAATAGAAACAGAAGAAGGGAATCAGGGTCACGCCGTAATTGCTGTAGGCGGTGCCGGCGGCCAGAAATGAACTCATGGCGCCCGCCTCGGTGATGCCCTCCTCCAGCAATTGCCCGGTCTTGGATTCCTTGTAGTACATGAGCTGGTCGGCATCCTCGGGCTGGTAAAGCTGGCCTACCGCGGAGTAGATGCCAATCTGGCGGAACAGCCCTTCCATCCCGAAGCTGCGCGCCTCGTCGGGAATGATGGGTACCACATATTTGCCGATATTCTTGTCGCGCAGCATCACGGCGAGTACACGGACCATCGCCATGGTGGTGGAAACCTCGCGGTCGCCCGTACCCTCCAGCTCCTTCTGGAAGGCCTCCAGCGCCGGCACTTCATGAGGTTGCGCGTTGCCGCCGCGCTGGGGAAGAAACCCGCCCAAGGCCTTGCGCCGCTCCATCAGGTAATGCATTTCCGGGCTGTCCGCCTGCGGACGGATGAACGGATGTTGGCTGATGTTCTCGTCGCTCACCGGAATATTCAGGTTGTCGCGCAGCTCGCGCATGGACGCCTCATCGAGCTTTTTCACATTGTGCGCGATGTTCTGGCCCTGAGCGGCCCGGCCCAAACCAAAGCCTTTGATGGTCTTGGCAAGAATCACCGTCGGCTGGCCCTGATGTCCGACCGCCGCCTGGTACGCGGCATACACCTTGCGCGCGTCATGTCCGCCACGGTTCAGGCG
>JAGXAZ010000152.1 GCA_018971365.1 Gammaproteobacteria bacterium
CTGGGCCGCGAGTTTACCCAGTCGGGCCTTGAGACTTTCCACACCCGCGGCGCGAATGTAATTGATCGGGCCGCCGCGAAACGGCGCAAAGCCGGTGCCGAAGATCACGCCGGCATCGAGCAGATCGGCGTCATCCACGATGCCGGCGCTCAATGCCGCGACGGATTCGTTGAGCATCGGCAGGATCAACCGGTCTTGCAGGTCGGCGGGCTGCGGTCGCGCCCGGCGCTTGTCCTTCACGGGTTTTCCGTCCTGATACCGGTAAAAGCCCTCGCCGGTCTTGCGGCCGAATTTTTTCTCATCCACGAGTTTGGTGAGGCTCTGCGGGATGGGCTTGCGGAATACCCGGGCGAACTCCCTGGCCACGGACAGCGACACGTCTAGGCCCACCGTGTCGGTAAGCTCGATCGGACCCATGGGCATGCCGAAGTCCAGCGCAGCCTGATCAATGGCCTCAAGGGCAATGCCCTGGTCGGCGGCCAGCATGGCTTCCATCAGGTAGGGCATGAGAATGCGATTGACGAGAAATCCCGGCGCGCTCTTTACCGGTACCGCGAGTTTGTCGATCTGGCGCGTAAAGGACAGCGCATTTTTGATTTCGTCCTGCGCGGTATCGGCTGCGTGCACGACTTCAACCAGCGGCATCCTGGCGACCGGATTGAAGAAGTGCAGGCCTACCAGCCTCTGCGGGTTCTTGAGCACGGTACGCAGCATTTCCAGCGGGATGCTCGAGGTGTTGGTGGCGAGAATCGCGCCGGCTTTCATCCCGGCATCGAGCGTCTTGTAGAGCGCCTGCTTGGCCTCGACGTTTTCGAAAATCGCTTCGATGATGACATCGGCAACTGCCGCGCCATTGCCGGCCACGTCCATGCGCAGACGGTTGACCGCGTCCTGGACAGCGGTGCCTTTGAGCTGCTTCTCAAAAAGCTTGCGCCCGCGCTGCAGCGCAGGCTGCACGTATTTCTCTTCACGGTCCTGCAGCGTCACTTCAAATCCGCGCAGTGCGCACCACGCTGCGATGTCGCCACCCATGGTGCCCGCGCCCACCACGTGCACGTGCTTCAGTGCCAGGTCGGATTTCTTGCCGAGAGATTTCAGCCGATCCTGCAACAAGAACACGCGCACCAGATTGCGTGCGGTATCGTGGACCATGAGACGCGCGATGGAGTGCGCCTCCTGCACGTACATTTCATCCGCGCCGGCATATTTCTTCCACAGATCGATGATGGCGTAGGGCGCGGGATAATGATCACGGCGCACCTTGGCCGCGACCTTTTTCACCAGCATGCTGGCGACCAGCGGCCGGAGCGGCGCGAGCGCCAGCAATTTCTGCATGAAAGGCGGGGTTTTACGCGCCGGCGGACGCTGCATCAGTGCACGCGCCGCTTGCCGGGCCGCGTCCGGTTTCGCCAGGTGATCCAGCAATCCGATCTGCATGGCTTCGCGGGCATGCACGTTGCGGCCGTTGAGCATGAAACTCATCGCCGGCAGCACGCCCACCAGACGCGTGGCGCGCACCGTTCCGCCAAAGCCCGGATGGATGCCGAGCTTGACCTCCGGCAAACCAAGGCTCAGGCGTCCGTCGTCAATGCCGACGCGATAGCGACAGGCGAGCGCAAGTTCCAGCCCGCCGCCGAGTGCAAAGCCGTTGATCAGGGCCACAGTGGGACAGGGCAGCTTTTCCAGTTGCTCGAGCACCAGTTGGCCGCGGCGAATCATCTGGAACGCGTCGTCCGGTGTCTTGAGCGCGGTGAATTCCTTGATGTCAGCGCCGGCAATGAAACCGCTGGCCTTGGCGGAATAAATCACCACGCCCTTAGGTGGCTTGGCTGCGATCACCTTGAGTTGCGCGCCGAGTTCCGCCAGCACCTGGCCGGACAGCACATTGGTGCCGGAACCCGACTTGTCGAAGCACAGCCAGGCAATGTCGTCGTGATCGAGCTCAAGGCGCCAGTTCGGCGCCGGGGAGGGCGTGGGCATGATGGACTCCGCGTTATCCGGCTGAAGATTGCAGCCGGGGACCTGCATGGTCCTGAATGGACGCTCCATGATAGAAAGGCGCGCGCCGCGCTGCAACGTTCAGGCGGTTTGACCGTCGGCTTTGCCGAATCCCGGAAAACGCGTCCCCGCGGGCACCTGCAACAGGCGCGCCCGGATTTCGCTGTCCTTGAGCGACATGGCCTGAAACCGCGCGGCATCGCCGGCACTGCGCGTGCCACCGAGGACACGTTGAATGTAGTGGCGCGTATTGCGCTGGCGCAGGTGCGCGGCGCGGGCATACACGTCGAACCAGTCGCCATCGGTACGATCGTCGAAACGCCGGTGCGCATACGCGCGCAACACTTCCATGCGCAAGGCGTTGGCCGCCAGATAGGCGCGCGCCTCAGCATCATTTTGCAGCACGGCCTCCTGCTGTTGGCGCAGGCGCGTGCGCAGAGCTTCCGGCAGATTCAGGATCTCGCTGTTCAGCACCTGGCGGTCCAGACTGTCCATGAGCTCGCAGCGCAAGGTCTGCAAGGGTTGGGCGCTGCCCTTGAGCTTGCCTTCAAATTCAATGAGGTTGGCGTGCACGGCTTGCAGTGTTGCAGCATCCAGCGTGCTCGATGCGGCCAGCGGGTCCCAGACCGATTGCAGCGTCACGTGGCGACACCGGTCACCACGGCGACCGAGCCAGTTGCGCCACTTCAAGCTGCTGTCTCCAACTCGAAATCGAACAGCAACGGCAGATGATCGGAAAATTGAACGTTGGGGATATCGAAGGCCAGCATGCGGACTCCTTGACTATATAGGATGAAATCCAGTTGCCGGTGTGGGTGCGAACTCGGCCAGGACGACTGGTTGCGCACGTTGGCACTGTGCAGCCCGGCAGCCGCGGCAAACAAGTCGATTTCCTCGCTCCCGGAAAGCGTGTTGAAATCCCCGGCGACGATTACCGGCTTGCGCGAACTGCGGACCAGGGACACCAGATGGTGCATCTGATGCTGGCGATGCCGGTAGCGGAGCGACAGATGCACCAGGAACAGGCACAGGTGGGTCATCTCCAGCTCGATGATCAACCGCTTGATGCCGAGATCGAAATAGTGGAAGCGCTGGATGGCGTCGGTCTGGCGCGTGAGAAAAGCATTGCCCTGTTTGCGCACGATCGGCAGATACTGATTGATTGAGCCACGCGCATATTTATTGTGATACGCGGGCACCAGGCCGGTGGCATTGGCAATGACCTCGGCCTGATTTTGGGTAGCGGCGCGCACTGAGCCCATGTCCACTTCGATCAATCCGGCAATATCCGGGTGCGTGGACTGGATGAACTCGACAATGCGACCGAGGTTGCGGCCGGTGGCGCGCATGTAGCCGCCGATTCCGGGCAACGGGAAATTGAACGCCGGACCATGACCGGCGCCGTAGCGGAGGTTATACAGCAGCAGACGCACGCAAGTATCAGACTTGAACCGTGACCGATCGGCGATCGGACTGGCATACTTGCAACACTATAACAGCCTGATGCCACGGCGGGGCAATGCAGAAGCACACTCTTGACCGGCCTGCCACGCCCGGCGTCGCGGTCCCGCCGTTGCGCCTGTTCACCGAAGGCGATGTGCTCTATGCGGCAATGCTCGCGGCCATCGGGCGCGCGCGG
>JAGXAZ010000027.1 GCA_018971365.1 Gammaproteobacteria bacterium
GCTCGCGGGCACCACCCAGGTGACGGGGCCGGGCCAGGTCTTGAGTACTTCGGCACGCATCGCCGCGTCCAGTTGCATGAACGGCTCAAGCTGGGAGATGTCGGCGGCAACCAGGATGAAACCCTTGGCGACGGCGCGCTGTTTGATGGCGAGAATGCGCGCCACGGCCCGGGCATTGAGCGGATCACAGCCGAGACCGAAAACCGCTTCGGTGGGATAGGCGATGACACCGCCGCCCCAGATCACATCGCGTGCGCGCTTCAATGGCCACCGCAGCGCACCCATATTGCATCAGGAAGTGACGGCAGCCGCTGCGGTTTCCACCGGCGGTGCCAGCTCCGGCGCCGGTTCCGCAAAACCGCATTCCTTGCGCGGGCAGACGCGCTCGGTGCCTTTGCGTTTGGTGGTTTTCACGGTGAGGATCGGCCACGCGCAACGCGGGCAGGGCTGGGCAATGGGCGGATTCCACACCGCGTACTTGCAGTCCGGATAGCGCGAGCACGAATAGAAAATCTTGCCGTAGCGCGATTTGCGTTTCAGGAACGTGCCCTGATGGCACTCCGGGCACTCCACACCCAGGTCCTGGGGCTTTTCCAGCGGTTCCACGTATTTGCATTTGGGGTAACTCGAGCAGCCGATGAACTTGCCGTAGCGCCCGCGGCGGATGATCAAATCCGAACCGCACTGCGGGCACTGCCGGCCCTCGATTTTCTCCGGCTGCGCGGCCTGCTCGGCGGTCTCGTCGAGATTGCGGGTGTAATCGCAGTCCGGGTAGCCGGTGCAGCCGATGAAGCGCCCGCGCCGCCCCAGGCGGATGGAGAGCGGCTTGCCGCACTTCGGGCACTTCTCGTCGAGTTTTTCCGTGGTTACGTCCTTGCGCGACACGTGTTCTTCCTTGTGGTCCACGAGCTTCTTGAACGGACCCCAGAATTCGCGCATCACCGGCACCCATTCCTTTTCACCGCGCGATACGGCGTCCAGTTCGTCCTCGAGTCTGGCAGTGAAGTCGTAATCTACGTACTGGGGGAAATGCTCGGTGAGAAACTTGGCTACCACCTTGCCCACGTCGGTGGGTTTGAAGCGCTTCTTGTCCATCTCCACGTACGCGCGCTGCTGCAGCGTGGAGATGATGGTGGCGTAGGTCGAGGGTCGGCCGATGCCGTATTCTTCGAGCGCTTTCACCAGGCTGGCCTCGGTGTAGCGCGGCGGCGGCTCGGTGAAGTGCTGTTCGCACAGCACGCCCTGGAGCGCGAGCATGTCGCCCTCGGTAAGCGCCGGCAGGCGCATCTCGCCGTCTTCGTCGGCACCGTTGTCGTCGCGGTCTTCCTGATACACGGCGATGAAACCCGGCACCACTAGCGTTGAGCCGGTGGCGCGGAACGTACTCTGGCCGCCGGCATCCAGGTCCGCGGTCACGGTGTCGAACACCGCCTGTTCCATCTGGCAGGCGATGGTGCGCTTCCAGATGAGTTCGTAGAGCTTGCGCTCCTCGTCGGTGAGCTTGCCGCGGATGGCCTCGGGCGCACGCGCGGCCGAGGTCGGGCGGATGGCCTCGTGGGCTTCCTGGGCGTTCTTGGATTTGGTCTTGTACACGCACGGCTCGGAGGGCAGATGATCCTGGCCGAAGCGGCCGGCGATGACTTCGCGGATCTCCGTCACGGCTTCGGCCGCGAGATTCACCGAATCGGTGCGCATGTAGGAGATCAGGCCCACCGGCCCCTCGCCGCTGAGGTCTATGCCTTCGTAGAGTTTTTGCGCGACGCGCATGGTGCGCTGCGCGCCGAAGCCGAGCTTGCGCGAGGCCTCCTGCTGCAGCGTAGAGGTGGTGAACGGCGGCGATGGATTGCGCCGGCGCTGTTTCTTCGTCACTGAGACCACGCGCAGGGTGCCGGCCGCGGATTTGAGCAGCGCCTGTTCCGCAGCGCGCGCCGCGTGCTCGTCGCGGAAGCTGAATTGTTCGACCTTGGTGCCGGCGTACTGGTAGAGCCGGGCGCCGAAGGCCTGGCCTTCCTTTTCGGCGTTGGCGGCCAGCGTCCAGTATTCCTCGCTCTTGAACTTGTCGATTTCGGCTTCGCGCTCCACGATCAGGCGCAGTGCCGGCGATTGCACCCGGCCCGCGGACAGGCCGCGGCGGATTTTTTTCCACAATAACGGCGAAAGGTTGAAACCCACGAGGTAATCGAGAGCGCGCCGCGCCTGCTGGGCGTTCACCAGCTCGGTGGACAGGGCGCGCGGATGCGCCACCGCCTCGTTGACGGCGCGCTGGGTGATTTCATGAAACACCACGCGGTGCACGTCCTTGTCCTTGAGCGCGCCCTTGTCCTTGAGCATCTCGTAGAGGTGCCAGGAAATCGCCTCGCCCTCGCGGTCCGGGTCGGTGGCGAGATACAGCGCATCGGCTTTTTTGAGTTCCTTGGCGATTTCCGCCACGTGCTTGGCATTGCGCTCGATGGGCGCGTACTTCATGGCGAATCCGTTGGCCGTGTCGACCGCGCCTTCCTTGGGCACGAGATCGCGCACGTGACCGTAGGAGGCCAGCACCTCGAAACCCTTACCGAGGTATTTCTTGATGGTTTTGGCTTTCGCGGGGGATTCGACGATGACGAGGTTTTCACTCATACCCATACACAAATACTACAAACGCCCTTGTTACGGCAAGTCCGGGCACGCGCCCGCACCGGTGCCGGTCAACAAAAACCGCCGCAGTTCGGCTGCGGCGGCGCAAAACAAACCGGATTAGTGCATCACGCCGACGGAGTCGTCGAACACCAGATCTTCCATGCGCGCGTAGGCGCCTTCCTGTCCAGGGCGGTTGAACAACACCATGAGCGTGATCCATTTCACCTGTTCGAGATCGATTTCGTCGCCGTCCAGCGCCATGATGCGGTCGATCACCACTTCGCGCTGCGCGGCTTCGAGGATGCCGATGTTCTCGAGGTACTGCAGGAAACCGCGGCACTCCATGCCGAGGCGCTCGGTTTCCACCGGCGCATACACCCGGAACGCGTCCGGACGATTGAAGCGGGTTTCGGTGTCCGGCGGATTGCTCGCCAGGTTTTCCAGCCAGTCGAAGGCCTTGTTGATCTCGGCTTTGGGGAAGCCCGCCTGTTCCAGTTCCACCGTCAGCGATTCACGGTCGGTGCTGCTGTCCTCGTCGTCCTCATCCAGGTAGTTCTCGAACAGGTACATGAGTACGTCAAGCACGGTTTCTTTCATCATGACGCAGGCCTCTTGTTTACCCGGGAATAATGGCCACCCGGCGCGGCTTCCACCAGGCCCTGAAGCTCGAGCATCAGCAGCATGGAGGAAAGCACATCGGGCGTCAATCCGGTGCGCTCGACCAAAGCGTCCACGGAAGTGGGGGCGTAGTCGAGCGAATTCAACAACAATCGGTATTCGGGATCGTCGGGTTCGGCCGCAGCCTGCGTTGCAGCAGGCGCTTGCTCCGCAGCGGCCGCTTCGAGTTTCAGCAGCGGCGCGAGTTCCTCGAGAATGTCGCCCGCGGATTCCACCAGCTTGGCGCCTTCGCGTATCAGGCGGTGGCAGCCGCGTGCCAGCGGATTGTGAATCGAGCCGGGAATCGCAAACACTTCGCGGCCCTGTTCGCTGGCAAGCCGCGCGGTGATCAGCGAGCCGCTCGACTGGTTGGCCTCGACCACCAGCGTGCCGACGGACAGGCCGCTGATCAGGCGGTTGCGTCGCGGAAAATTGTGCGGCAGCGGCGGCGTTCCGGGCGTGTATTCGCTCACGATCAGGCCGTGAGCGGCGATCTGCTCGGCGAGCTCGCGATGCGCAGGCGGATACACCTTGTCCAGGCCCGTGCCCCATACCGCGAGCGTGGCACCGCCGGCTTTGAGTGCGCCGCGGTGACTGGCGCTGTCAATGCCGAGCGCCATGCCGGAAGTGATGGTGAGACCGCAACGTGCCAGATAGGCGGCAAATTCCTCGGCGTTACGCCGGCCCTCGCCGCTTGGATTGCGGCTGCCGACAATGGCGAGCTGCGGACTGCCGAGCAACGCGACGTCACCGCGCAGGAACAGCGCGATCGGCGGATCGGCGATTTGTTTGAGCAGCGCCGGATAACCGGGATCGGTGCAGGGCAGGAGTGCGGCGCCGACGGTTTCCAGCGAGCGCTGGTCCTTTTCAACCGCATTCCAGTCCGGGGATTCGAGCCAGCGGGTGGTTTCCGCGCCCAGCCCCAGCCCGGTGAAATCGCGTTGGTGCGCGGCGAAAATTCCACCCGGCGTGCCGCAGCGCGCCAGCAGCGCTGAAAATCCGGCGGGTCCCAGACCCGGAGCACGGGCCAGGGCCAGCCAGAAAGTCGCTTCCTGTGCGTCTATTTCCTGTGTCCCCCGTTTGCCGGATCAGGGAGTCGGGTTCTTGACCACGTCCAACAAGTGAATCTCGCTCTTGGCTTCCATCACCAGACCGTAACTCACTGTCGGGAAGGTGCGGAACACCAGCAGTGTGCCTTCGCGTTCCTCGGGCAGTTTGACCGAGCCGCTCAGGCCGTCAAAGGAATACGGATCGCGGACCTTTTTGCCGCGGCTGTAGACGCCAAGCACCGCGCCTTGATCCAGGCCCGCGTTGCTGCCGCGATCCAGCACCACAACTTCGTACTGGCCGATTTCCTGCACGCCACCGAGCACGGCGATGATGTTGCCGGTCACGGACTTGGCGGGCGGATGCGGCATGAAATCCTGGCTGATCTGTTCGGTCGTGACCGGCAGGAGCCGGTCTCCGGGCATGGCTTCCTGGACCGTGGCCGTGAGCATAACTTTGGAGGGATCGCCCCAGCGTTCCACGGTGCCGTCGCCGATGTAGGTGGCCTGATAACCCAGCGTGTCGCCGTTGTCGGGGTCCACGTATTTTTCGCCCAGCCGGTAAATGCTGTAGCGTCCGCCTTCCGATTGCTTGAGACCGCGTGCGTACGCCGAGCTGCCCGCGGCGATCAGCGGCCGGCCGTCCAGCGCCTGCAGCAGATAGCCGGCGTCGTCGAGTTCATGCTTGCTCACCACGCGCGTACCACTGAGGAACGGACGAATGGAATTAAGGGGCACGACCGGAATCGCCTGGTTGAGCTCGGTGTAGCGAACCTGCGGTTGCAGGGTTTCCACCGGCAGCGAGGTGGCCGCCGGCGCGGGCGTGGTTTCGGTCACCACCTGGCCCTTGCGCATTACTGTCAGGCTTGGACGGCCATTGACGTAGCCGAGCTCCAGCGTGTCGCCAGGATAGATAAGGTGCGGGTTCTTGATGGCCGGATTGGCGTACCAGATATCGGGCCAGCGCCACGGGTCCTGCAGGTACATGGTGGCGATGCCCCACAGCGTGTCGCCCTTTTGGACCACATAAGTTCGCGGCGCCTGCGGCTGCATCACCGCAGCGGCAGGTGCGGGCGCTGCGGGTTGCTCCTGTACGGGCGCGGGCGCGGGTGCGGGCGGCGGAGCCGCAACCGGCACCGGCTTTTGCGGTGCGTGGGCGCACGCGGTCAGAAGCCCCGCAAGGCACAGGACAGTGAAACACCGGGTCGCGCTATAATTTCTCATCGGACTTCTCTCCACGGCTCGCCGGACTGCCGCCCCGGATTCCAGGCCCTTGCCCGATCCCGCGTCGGGCCTCCCTGGTGGCGGTGGTGCCGGGTAACTTTTTAATAGCATCATAACTTTAGCAGCATTTTATACAAAAGTGCATGAGGATTAGCCCCGTCCCCCTTGAAAACCGGGGGCTCCCGGCTCAACACAGATGACGCCATGGCCAAGCTGACCATATTGCATTTCCCCGACCCGAGGCTGCGCACCCGGGCCCGGCCGGTACTGGCCATGAGCGCCGAGGTCCAGCGGCTGGCGGCGGACATGCTCGAGACCATGTATTCCGCCCCCGGTATCGGCCTGGCCGCCACCCAGGTGGGCGTGGACCAGCGGCTGATCGTGGTGGACGTGTCCGAGAAAGGCAATGAGCCGCGGGTGTTCATCAATCCCGAGATCCTGGCGCGGGCAGGCACGGAGACCATGCAGGAAGGCTGCCTGTCGGTGCCGGGGGTGTTCGAAGAGGTCGAGCGCGCCGCAAGCGTGCGCGTGCGTGCGCTGGATGGCAACGGCCAGACTCTGGAATTTGATGCCGACGGTCTGCTGGCGGTGTGCATCCAGCACGAGATCGATCACCTCAACGGCAAGCTGTTCGTGGATTATCTTTCGGAACTCAAGCGCCGGCGCATTCGCAAGAAACTGGAAAAAGAACAGCACGCCGCGCGCAGTGCATCCCGGCCTGCGGCGCCGGCCATCTGATTTTTCTTTTCAAGGCGATTTCACGTTTACTACGCTGCGCATGACGACGCCCCTTCGCATTGCGTTTGCCGGCACGCCGGAATTCGCGTTGCCGGCGCTGGACGCGTTGGCGGCCGCCGGACATGCCATCGCGGGAGTGTGGACGCAGCCCGACCGGCCGGCCGGACGCGGCCGCAAGCTCGCGGCCTCGGCGGTGAAGCGGCGTGCGCTCGAGTTGCATCTGCCGGTGCATCAACCGGACTCTCTCAAGACGGTTGAAGTCCAGGCGCAGATCAAACGTGTCGCGCCGCAGCTGATGGTGGTCGCCGCGTACGGCTTGCTGCTTCCCAAGGCGGTGCTGACAATTCCGGAATTCGGGTGCATCAACATTCACGCGTCGTTGTTGCCGCGCTGGCGCGGAGCGGCGCCCGTGCAACGTGCGTTGCTCGCCGGGGATGCCGAGACCGGTGTGAGCATCATGCGCATGCAGGCGGGTCTGGATACCGGTGCAGTGTATGCCGCGCGCACCACGCCCATCGGTGCGGAGGACACCGCCGGTAGCTTGCATGACCGCTTGGCAAAACTCGGCGCGCAATTACTGCTGCAAGTTCTGGCGCAACTGCCGGCGCTCGAACCCGTGGCGCAGGACGATGCACGTGCCACCTATGCCGCCAAACTCACACGCGCGGAAGCGCGCCTCGGCTGGACACGGCCGGCGGCGGAACTCGCGCGTGCGGTGCGTGCCTTCAATCCCTGGCCGATGGCCTGGACACTGTACCAGGGCGAACCGCTGCGCATATTGAAAGCCGCAGCGTTGGGCACGGCCGGCACTCAGCCGGCCGGAACGGTCCTGGCGGCGAATCGCGACGGCATTGACGTGGCGACCGGCAGCGGGGCGTTGCGCATCCTGGAGTTGCAGCCCGCAGGCGGGCGCGCAATGCGCGCGTCGGATTTCAGCTGCGCACGCGCGCTTGCCGGCCTGCGCTTAGGTTGATGTCCCGGCATTCACCGCGCGCCCTCGCTGCCCGGGTACTCGCGGCTGTGTGGCAGGGTGCGCGCCTCGACGAGGCGCTGAGCAAATCAGCGAGCGGGAATTTCCCGCTGCGCGACGCCGCGCTGGTGCGCGAATTGTGCTACGGCACGCTGCGCTTCCAGCCGCGGCTGGAGTACTGGCTGACGGGATTGCTGGCGCGCCCGCTCGATGCACGCGAGGCCGAGCTGCACGCGCTGCTGTTGCTCGGCCTGTACCAGCTCAGCGAAATGCGCGTGGCACCGCATGCCGCGATCGGCGAAACCGTCGAAGCCTGCCGGCATCTATCCAAACCGTGGGCGGTGCAACTGGCGAACGCGGTGCTGCGGCGCTTCCAGCGCGAGCAGGCGCGCCTCATGACGGAACTGCCGCAGCACGAGGATGCGTATTACGCCCATCCGCGCTGGTTGCTGGAACGCATCCGGGCGGATTGGCCGGACCGTTGGCGGGAAATACTCGAGGCCGGCAACCAGCGTCCGCCGCTTACCCTGCGCGTCAACCGCCTGCGGCGCACGCGCGCGGCGCTGCTCGAGGAACTGGCCGCGGCGGGGATTGCGGTACAGCCGTGTGAGTTTTCTGCCGATGGCGTGGTCGCATTGGAACCGTTCGATGTGCGCACCCAGCCGGGTTTTGCAGCGGGTCATTTTTCGGTACAGGATGAAGCCGCACAATTGGCCGCCGAATTGCTGGAGCCGCGCGCCGGCATGCGCGTGCTGGATGCCTGCGCCGCGCCCGGCGGCAAAACATGCCATCTCCTGGAATGCTGTCCGCAGGCGCAAGTGCTGGCGCTCGACAACGACGCCGAGCGTGTGCGGAAAATTCACCAAAATCTGCAGCGGCTGGGGCTGAGCGCGGAAGTCAGGGTGGCGGACGCCACGCACCCGGACACCTGGGGGGGTGGCCGGTCATTTGAGCGCATCCTGCTGGATGCCCCCTGCAGCGCCACGGGCGTGATTCGCCGCCATCCCGACATCAAGGCGCGACGCCGGAGCGCCGCGGTGAGCGCTTCGGTGGCGGTGCAGGCGCGCATGCTGACCGCGCTCTGGCCGCTACTGGCCAGCGGCGGTAAGCTGCTGTACGTCACCTGCTCGCTGCTGGTCGAAGAAAACGCGGCGCAGGTGGATAAATTCCTGGCCGCCCATGCCGATGCGCGGGCGCTGCCGATTGCCGCGCACTGGGGTGTGGCGTTACCACCCGGGCGGCAGATTCTCGCCGGCGAGTCGCGGATGGACGGATTTTATTATGCATGCCTGCACAAAGCCTGACCCATGGGGTCCGGCATGATAGGACTTTGGGGCCGGCTGCCGCTGTGCCGCGGCCTGGCCGCGGGCGTGGTCACCGGCGTGCTGCTGTTCACCGGCCTGGTGCCGGGGGCGCGTGCCGACAACACCACCGGCGGCTTCGTGATCCGCACCGCCTACACCGAATTGTTGAACGGCGTGTATTACCTGAGCGCGGACGTGGATTTGAACATGAGCGGCAAGGTGCTGAATGCGCTCGAAAACGGTGTGCCGCTCACGGTGGAGTGGCAGATCCAGGTCATCCACCCGCGGTTCCTGCTCTGGAACCAGACCGTGGCGACACTCACCGAGCGCTACCAGATCAGCTACCATCCGCTTATTCAGCGCTTCGTCATCAAGAACCTGAACAGCGGCGAACAGCAGAGTTTCGCCAGCTACCGCGACGCGATCCTGAATCTCGGCCAGGTCAACGACCTGCCGGTGATTGACGCCAGCCTGCTGCAGCCGCACACCCGCTACATGATCCGCATGCGCGCGGTGCTCGACATCACCGAGTTCCCGGGTCCGCTCAAGCTCATCGCTTCGTTGTTCAAGGGCTGGGACCTGTCGAGCGACTGGTATGCCTGGGTACTGGCCTCATGAGACGCTACGTCGTACCCCTGGTGATCGCCGCCGGCATGATCGTGATGCTGGTGTCGCTGCTGTTGCTCAGCAAAAGCACCGCGAATTCCGCGGATTTCGAGCATATGCACGACGGTTTGCTGGTGGTGAACGCGGTGGCGGTGCTGGTGCTGGTGATCGTGATCGGCTGGAACCTGACGCGGCTGGTGCTGCAGTACCGCCGCAACGTTACCGGTTCGCGCCTGACCACGCGCCTGGTGGTGATGTTCGTGCTGCTCGCCATCGTGCCGGTGGTGCTGGTGTATTACTTTTCGGTGCAGTTCATCAGCCGTGGCATTGATTCGTGGTTCGACGTGCGCGTGGAGCGCGCCTTGCAGGACGCCATCGAGTTGTCGCGCAGCGCCCTGCAGTTGCGGGTGCGTGAACTGCTGGCGCGCACCGAACAGATCGGCAATACTCTGGCGGCCACCAGTCCGGATAATTCCGCCCAGCAGCTGGACCTGCTGCGCCGCCGCAGCGGCGCCACGCAGCTTACGCTGTTGTCGGGCATGGACGGGCACATCATTGCCACCAGCTCCGGGCTCACGGCGCAGCTGATTCCGGACCTGCCGGGCGAGCAACTGCTCATGCAGGTGCGCAGCGGCGGAGTGTATGTGGGACTGGATCCGGCCGGTGACAACGGCCTGCACATCCGCGCGCTGGTGCCGCTAACCGCGGGGGGCCTATGGTGGCGGCCGGAAATCCTGCAGGCGATATTTCCGGTGGCCGACCAGCAAAGCGGCCTCGCCAACCAGGTGCAGGCCGCGTATTCGCACTACCGCGAGCTCACGGTGCTGCGCCAGCCGCTCAAGTACAGTTTCATGCTGACCCTATCGCTGGTGCTGGTGCTGTCGGTGTTGATGGCGGTGTGGGTGGCGTTCGTGGCCGCGCGCAAGCTGGTAGAACCGATCCAGAACCTGGTGGAGGGTACGCGCAGCGTGGCGCGCGGGGACTTCAGCACGCGCCTGCCATTGACCTCGCGCGACGAGGTCGGCTATCTGATGTCCTCGTTCAATGAAATGATGCAGCGCCTGTCGTTGGCCCAGGACGCCGCGCGCAAGAGCCGCGCGCAGGTGGAAAGCGAGCGCAGTTATCTGGACGCGGTGCTCACGCGCCTGTCATCAGGCGTGATCTCGTTGGGCGCCAATCTCACGCTCAAGACCGCGAATCCGGCCGCGAGCGCGGTGCTCGATACCGATCTCAGCCGTTATCTCAACAAGTCGCTGGCGCCGCTCGCCGGCGAGGCCTCGCTGTGCGCACAGTTTGTGAGCGCCTGTCGCAGGCATCTGGACGCGGGCGAGACCGAGTGGCGCGAGGAAATGCTGTTGCACGGCGCCACCGGCCGGCGCATGCTGATGGTGAGCTGTGCCACGCTCACCGGCAGCGGCGAGGCGCCCGGCCACGTGCTGGTGTTCGACGATTTGACGGCGCTCATCGAGGCGCAGCGCGACGCCGCCTGGGGCGAGGTGGCGCGGCGCCTGGCGCACGAGATCAAGAATCCGCTCACTCCCATACGCCTGGCGGCGGAACGCCTGCGCCGCAAATATCTGCCGCAGTTCAAGGGCAGCGATGCCGAGGTGCTGGAGCGCTCCACGCATACCATCGTGCAACAGGTCGAAGCCATGAAGTCCATGGTCAATGCGTTCAGCGAATATGCGCATACGCCGCCGCTGGAATTCGCGCCGCTGGACCTGAATGCGCTCATCCGCGAAGTCACCGAGTTCTACCGCACGCGCGAGTCCGGTATGGCTATCCAGCTCAAGCTGGACGACAGTCTGCCGCCGGTGAACGCCGATTCGGGCCGGGTGCGCCAAATGCTGCATAATCTGCTCAAGAACGCTCAGGAAGCGCTGGAGGGGCGCAAGACCGGGCGTGTGAAAATCACCGCGCATTATTACCACCGCAACCAAAAGGAAGCGGCGGAAATTCTGGTGGAGGACAACGGCCCGGGTTTCGATGCCGAGATTCTCGGGCATGCGTTCGAACCGTACGTGACCAGCAAACCCAGGGGTACCGGACTCGGACTGGCGATCGTCAAGAAGCTGGTGGAAGAGCACGGCGGCAGCATCCGCGTGCGCAACGGGCCCGAGGGTGGCGCCTTGGTGAGCATTCGTTTGCCGGTCACCGAAGCAGGCCGCGGCAACGAATTGTTTGGCGGCCTGCAACGGCGCTCCGGCGCCTAGGGGAGTAGTGCATGCGAGCCTCGCAGATTCTGGTGGTGGACGATGAAGCGGACATTCGCGCCATGGTCCAGGAAATCCTCACCGAGGAAGGCTACGAAGTAAAAGTGGCGGGCAGCGCCGCGGAAGCCCGCAGCGCACGCCGTCAGGGGGAACCGGACCTGGTGCTGCTCGACATCTGGATGCCGGACATGGACGGCATCAGCCTGCTCCGCGAATGGACGCGCGAGCAACGCCTGCCGTTCCCGGTGGTGATGCTTTCGGGTCACGGCACCGTGGATACCGCGATGGAAGCCACGCGGCTCGGAGCGCTGGATTTTGTCGAGAAGCCGCTGTCGCTCGCCAAGCTCTTGCGCACCGTGGAACAGGCGATTGCCGGCGGGCGCGAGGCGCGCAATGCCCCGGCGGCGCATGGCCAGCCGGCGTCGCTGGAGCCGCTCGGCCGCAGCCGCATCATGCAGCGATTGCGCGAACAATGCCGGCGCGCGGCCGGCCAGAACAGTCCGGTGCTGCTGCTCGGCGAAGCGGGCAGTGGCCGCGAAAGTGCGGCGCGCTACATGCACGCGTTGAGTGCACAGTCCGCCGGAGCGTTTGTGAGCGCGGTGCTCACGGGCGTGCCGCAGGCGGAAATCGAAATGCGCTGGCTCGGAAGCGAACGCGGGGGACAGGTCGAACCCGGCTGGCTGGATGCAGCGCGCGCGGGCACGCTGTTCCTGAACGAACTCACCGGAATGCCGGCCGCGGTGCAGGAGCTTTTGTACAACGTGCTGCAACAGGGCGGTTATACGCGCGTGGGCGGGCAGACAGCCAACCGCCTGGAACTGCGCCTCATGGCATCCGCCGATCCGGCGATCGAGCAGCAACTGGCGCACGGCGGTTTCCGCCGCGATTTGTACGAACACCTGAGCAGCGTAGTCATCCAGGTGCCGCCGCTGCGCAGTTATCTCGAGGACGTGCCCGAACTCCTGCGCTATTACAGCGACGCGCTCGCCGACAGCGAGCGGCTCGAGTACCGGCGTTTCAGCGTTGCGGCCCAGAACCGCCTGCGCAATTATCCCTGGCCCGGCAATCTGGCGGAGCTGCGCAATCTGGTGCGCCGTCTGCTGGTGCTGGGCGAGGATCGCGAGGTGTCGCTGGAGGAACTGGAAGCCGTGCTCGCGCCCTATAGCGCCGACGGACCGCTGGTGAAGCAGGACCTGCTGGCGCTGCCGCTGCGCGAGGCGCGCGAACACTTCGAGCGCGCGTATCTGGAACGGCAGTTGCAGCTCTGCGGCGGCAAGGTCGGCAAGCTCGCGGAGCGCGTGGGCATGGAGCGCACGCACTTGTACCGCAAGCTCAACTCGCTGGGAATCGATTTCCGCAATCTGGCCGACGACGGCGATTGACGCCGTCAGTTGGTCTTGATGACCAGCGGCTCGATGTGGTGTTGGGCGAGTTGCGCGCGCAGGGCGTTGAGTTGCGCAAGGTTCTGGATGGGCCCGATGCGCACGCGGTTCCAGGTGCCGCCGTTGGACACCTTGACCGTCTGGATGCCGGACTCGATGCCGAGCAGCGCCAGGTTCGCCTTGAGCTTGTCGGCCTCGGCATAATCCTGGAACGAACCCACCTGCAGGACGTAGGTGCCGGGCTGGCTCACCGGGCCGGGCACGTCGGCGGAGCGGGTTTCCTTGTCCTGGCTGGGGATGACCACCTGGAACGACGGCAGCATCCGGTAGAAATCAAAATGCGGTGCGGTGGAGGCGTTCGGCGCCGGCGTCGAGGCTTTGCCCGGGGTTTTCGCCTCCCGCCCGGTGGTCGGGTGCAGGTGGTGCTGGACGCGCTGCCACACCCTGGGCGCGCCCTTCATGACGATCACCGCCACCAGGATGCCGATGATCAGCCAGCCCCAGCCGGGCAGCCCGTCGTTCTTGCCGCGCGGCTTGTCTTTGGGTTTGGGAGAATTTTTATAATCCTTTGCCATTACATGCTCTCGGGCGCGGACACGCCGAGCAACGCCAAGCCGTTCTGCAACACCTGACGCGTGGCGGCCACGAGCGTGAGGCGCGCATCGCGCAGTGCCGCGTCCTCGACGATGAAAGTGTGGGCGTCATAATAGGTGTGGAAATCATTGGCCAGTTCGCGCAGGTACTGGGCGATCAAATGCGGTTCCAGATTGCGCGCCGCGGTCTCCACGAGTTCCGGAAAGCGTGACAGGCTCACCATCAATGCCTGTTCGTGTTTCTCGCCGAGGCGCGCGAGATGCCTTGCGCCGTTTTGCGCATCCCAGTGCAAGCCTTTTTCCGCCAGTTGCCGGAACACGCTGGCGATGCGTGCGTGCGCGTACTGGATGTAGTACACCGGATTCTCGTTGCTGCGCGAGCGTGCCAGATCAATGTCGAAGGTGAGCTGGGAATCGCCTTTGCGCGCCACCAGAAAGTAGCGCGTGGCATCGCGGCCGACTTCGTCGATGAGCTCGCGCAGCGTCACGTAATCGCCGGCGCGCTTGGAGATTTTCACCTCCTGGCCGCCGCGCATGACCGTGACCATCTGGTACAGCATGTAGTCCGGGTAACCCGCGGGAATGCCGCAGTCCAGCGCCTGCAGGCCGGCGCGCACGCGCGTCAGCGAGCCGTGGTGGTCCGAGCCGAGCACGGTGATGGCCTTCTGGTAGCCGCGCTGCCATTTGCTCCGATGATAGGCCACGTCCGGAACGAAATAGGTGTAGCTGCCGTCGGATTTGCGCATCACCCGATCCTTGTCGTCGCCGAATTCGGTGCTGCGCAACCACAATGCGCCGTCTTGCTCGTAGGTATGCCCGTGCGCGATCAGCTCGCGCACGGTCGCGTCCACCTGACCGCCGGTGTACAGCGAGGATTCGAGAAAATACACGTCGAAGTGCACATCGAAGGCCTGGAGATCCAGGTCTTGTTCGCGCCGCAACCAGGCCACGGCAAACGCACGGATGGCGTCCAGGTCGTCCGGGTCTTTTGCGCCGCGCAAAGTGTGGCCTTCGACACTCACGCTCTCGCCCGCGAGATAGGCGTGCGCCACATCCGCAATGTAATCGCCGCGATAGCCGTCCTCGGGCCAGCCCTTGCTGCCGGGCGCCAGACCGCGGGCGCGCGCCTGTACCGAAATTGCGAGATTGTGGATCTGCGCGCCCGCGTCGTTGTAGTAGAACTCGCGTGTCACTTTCCAGCCGGCGGCCTGCAGCAGCCGGCCGAGGCAATCGCCGAGCGCGGCATTGCGGCCGTGGCCCACGTGCAGCGGGCCGGTGGGATTTGCGGAAACGAATTCCACGCCCACGGCCCGGCCCTCGCCCAGCTGATTGTGACCGTACGCAGCGCCGGCCTGCAGAATGCGTTGCAGCTCTGCGTGGTAGGCGGAGGCCGACAGGAAGAAATTGATGAACCCGGGCCCGGCGATCTCGACTTTGGCGATTAACTCCGATTTCGGCAGCGCCGCGATGATCGCCTGGGCCAGTGCGCGCGGATTCTTGCCGGCGGGCCGCGCGAGTGTGAGCGCCACGTGACTCGCGAAATCACCGTGCGCGGGATCGCGGCTGCGCTCGAGCAACGGCGTCGCGGGCAGTGCCGTCTTCGGAAACAGCTCGCCGGCCAGGTGCTTGAGGGTCGAGCGCAGCAGGTCTTCGAGCGGCTGTTTCAAACGCGGTTTCCGGTGCGGCAGGAAAACTGAGGGCGAAATTCTACAGGCTGGCCACGCGGCCTTGAAGCCAAACGTGGTTTGTTACAGGGTTTCCGCGGGATCCACATCCACCGACCAGCGCACGCGGCGCACCAGTTTGAGTTCGTAGAGCGCCGGCAAGGCCGTGGCCAGCGCCTGTTGCAGCAACGCGCGTTGCGCGGCGATCAGCAGTAGGTGCGCGCGGTAACGGCCCGCGCGCCGTTCCATGGGAGCGGGTGCCGGACCGAGCAGCTGCACCTGCCGGCCGCAGGCGGGCGCGAGCTTGCGCCGCGCGGCGTCCAGAAATGCCATGGGGGCGGCGCGCGTCACGGCTTCCGCGCGCAACAGCGCCATCGCGGCATACGGCGGCAGCCCCGCGGCGCGCCGCTCGGTGAGCAGGGCCTGGGCAAAACTCGCGTAACCCTCGCGTACCAGATGCGTGAGCAGCGGATGGTCCGGGTGGTGCGTCTGGATCAGCACTTCGCCACGGCGCTCGGCGCGCCCCGCACGTCCCGCGACCTGCATGATGAGCTGGGCCATGCGCTCGCTGGCGCGGAAATCCACGCCGAACAGACCTTGGTCGGCGTCCACGATCCCGACCAGCGTGACCCTGGGGAAATCGTGACCCTTGGCGAGCATCTGCGTACCCACCAAAATCGGATATTCGCCGTGCTGCATGCCCTCGAGCAGCGCCTCGAGCTTGCCCTTGCGCCGGATGCTGTCGCGATCCACCCGTGCGATGCCGATATCCGGGAACAGGCGCACGAGTGCGCGCTCGAGGCGCTCGGTGCCGTAGCCGTATTGCCTGAGCGCGCCCGCACCGCATTCCTCGCAACGTTCCGGCAGCGGCCGTTGCGCGCCGCAGTGATGGCACTGCAGGCGGCGGTTGGCGTGCAGCGTCAGGCGCGCATCGCAGCGCCCGCATTGCAGCGTTGCGCCGCAGACGTGGCACATGACCGTGGGCGCGAAGCCGCGACGGTTGAGAAACAGCAGCACCTGACCTTCGGCCTGCAGGTGCCGACGCATGGCGTCGAGCAGGAGATCGGACAGGCCGTTCTCCATCGGACGGTTGCGGATATCGAGTAGATGCAGCGCCGGGTGCTGCGCGGCGCCCGCGCGCTCCGGCAGCGACAGGTGTGCGTAGCGCAGTTGCGCACAGTTGTGCAGCGACTCCAGCGACGGCGTGGCCGAGCCCAGCACCACGGGAAGGTGATGGCGGGCGGCACGCACCACCGCCAAGTCGCGCGCCGAGTAGCGGAACCCGTCCTGCTGCTTGAACGACGCATCGTGCTCCTCATCCACGATGATCAGTCCGGGATGCTTGAGCGGCAGGAACACGGCCGAGCGCGTGCCGATCACCACCGGGGTGCGTCCGCTGCGCGCCGCGTGCCAGGCGGCCAGCCGTTCGCCGGCCGGGAGCGCCGAATGAAACACCACGGCCGCCGGGAAGCGGCGGCGCACGCGCTGCAGCAATTGCGGCGTCAGGCCTATTTCCGGCACCAGCAGCAGCGCCTGGCCGCCGCGGCGCACGCTTTCGGCCATGGCCCCGAGGTACACCTCGGTCTTGCCGCTGCCGGTGACGCCGTCCAGCAGAAATGTCTGGAAACTTCCCAGCGCCGCCTGGATTTTCTGCACGGCGGCAGTTTGCGCGGCATTCAAGCTGAGACCTGCGGCCACCGGAAGTGCCGCTGGCGTAGGCGGCGGCGCGTACCGGACTTTTTCCGCCCATCCGCGTCGCAGGAGCGCGCGCATCGGCGCCGGCCAGTGCGCGAGCGCGGCATCCAGTGCAGCGGCATCCAGGTCACCGGCATGCTGCGCGAGCAGGCGCAGCAGCGCCGCCTGTTTGGGCGCGCGCTTGAGCAATTGCGTGTCGATAGCCGATCCCGCCGCGGTCAGCCGCCACGCGCCGGTCGGCCCGGCCACGCCGGATTTTCCCGCGCGCATGGTCGGCGGCAGCAGCGCACTGACGACTTCGCCGATCGGATGGTGGTAATACTCGGCGGCCCAGCGCGCCAGCGCCAGCAAGTCCGCCGGGATCAGCGGCGTCTCATCCAGAAGCGCGGACGCGCGCCTGAGCTTGGCCGCGGGGATGTCGCTGTGGGCAGAGGTGGCGAGCAGCACGCCCACCGCGTCGCGCTTGCCGAAGGGCACGCGCACACGTATGCCGGGAGCAATCGTGGCCGGGTCCGCATGCTCCGGTGGCAGGTAATCAAAATGCCGCGGCAGCGGCGCCGGCACCGCGACCTGCAGGATCAAGGGTGCGGAAGATTTCATGGCCGCGGCGTCTTATTCCCAATATCTGTGGATAAGCTTGTGGATGTTTTGTCGGAAGCTGCGGCCATCGCCGATTTCCCGTGCGTGGTTTTCTCTTTGGGCAATTTTTGTCCGCGAACAAATGTCCTGGCAGTCGCCCGTCAGGTTGCATGCTGTGTGCGATGCCGCTGCCCATGGGTTCCGGTTGCCCGGCGGCGGCGCTGCCGCGCCCGGACGCTCCGGCATGATAACCTTCGGCCCCGGTGGCACGCCCGAACCGCAGGCGGTGCGCGGGGGTTTTCTGGATACCACAGCCAGTCTGAATGCGTTCCTGTCCGGGGTGGAGCGACGCGCCTTCCGTATTGCGCAGTTCGCCCTGCGCAACCCGGACGATGCGCTGGACGCGGTGCAGGACGCCATGCTGCAGCTCGCCAAGCGTTATGCAGGGCGTCCGCAGGGGGAATGGCCGCCGCTCTTTTACCGCATCCTGCAAAGCCGCATCCGTGATTGCCAGCGGCGACGCGTGGTGCGCAACCGGTTCCTGAGCTTCTTTGGCGGCCAGCGCGAGGCCGAGGACGACCCGCCCGATCCCATCGAGGCGGCCAGCGATCCAGCCGGCCGGGAGCCCTCCGAGCAGGTGGCCCAGAACGCTGCCATGGTTGCCCTGAATACCGCGCTGCATGCCCTGCCGGGGCGTCAACGGGAAGCCTTCGTGCTGCGTATATTGGAGGGTCTGGATGTGGCGGATACCGCCAAATCCATGGGCTGCTCCGAGGGCAGCGTCAAAACCCACCTGTCGCGGGCGGTACACAGCCTGCGTCAAAGCCTGGGGGAACACTGGTCATGAACAACGAAACTGA